>WQXC01000006.1 GCA_009785045.1 Treponema sp.
AAATCCTTCTTCTTTTGCTTCTGCTGCCATGCGTTTGTACATTTCTGTCCACTCGCCGTTTTCACCAGCGGCAGCGGCTTTTAGGTTTTCTATCGTAGAAGGAACTTCTCCGCCGCATAAAAACTTAAACCATATTTTTGCATGTTCTTTTTCGTTGCCTGCAGTTTCTTCAAAAATAGCCGCAATTTGTTCGTAACCTTCTTTTTTTGCTTTGGAAGCAAAGTAAGTGTACTTGTTACGCGCCTGGCTTTCACCGGCGAATGCTTCCATTAAGTTTTTTTCTGTTTTTGTGCCTTTTAAATTTGCCATAATTCACTCTCCTTTAAAGATGTATTAGTATAGTAATATTTTAATCTCATTTATATGATTTTGCAATCAAATATTTCCTAATATATGCATTGATTATTAGGCCAATAAGTCCAATAGAACATATCGATTCAAATATTGAAATTTCGTGAACACCGCATTCAGGAAGTAAAGTATTATTAATAATACTTAAATCAAACCAGGATGCCGGTAAAACAAAGTCAATAATAAGACCGAATATTAGTGCATTTATAATAATGTTTAAAATATAAATAAGTAACGATTTTTTACCCAATGCTTTTCCAACTACTGTCATGGTTGCAATACTTGTTGCAGGTCCTGCCATTAATAACACAAAAGCAGCTCCGGGAGATAATCCTTTCATCATTAAAGCCGCGGCTACCGGAATTACACCTAATGCGCAATTATAGGTAGGTAATGCAATTGCCAAAACAATCAGCATATTTAACAAGGGATTATTTAAATAAACCGAGAATAAATCTTCCGGCAGGAAAAGAAAAAGTAATCCTGCAATTACAATACCAATAACCAGCCATTTGCCAATATCCTGAAACATTTCTACAAAACTGTAATGCAGTGCATGTAATAGTTTTATCTTTTTATTTTTATTACCTTCACATTCGCTGCAGCAATCAGGTTTACTTGATGTTTCTCCTTTATAGGAAGACTTATCCAGTTTATTTCCGATTATTCCGCCTGTTAATCCGGAAATTATTGCAACTATTGGATTGATTATTGCAAACGGCAGCCCTAAAAGCGAATATGTTACCATAATACTTTGTACATTTTCCTGCGGCGTAGCAGTTAAAAAAGAAATAGTTGCGCCTTTACTTGCGCCTTCTTTATGCAGGGATATTCCTGTGGGAATTACTCCGCATGAACATAAAGGCAATGGGATTCCTGCAAATGTAGCAAACAGAATCGAACGTAAATTAGGTTTTGCTATAAAACCTATATATTTTTCGTTAGGCACATATGCTTTTAGAATCCCGGCAAACAAAAATCCTAAAAGTAAATAGGGAGACATACTATTAAGCAATAAAAACACCGGCATTATATATTCAAGCATATGTTATCCTTTTAAAAAAATTCTTAACTTCTCTATCACCTTGTCAATATCCAGCGGTTTTCCAAGATGATCGTCCATACCTGCTGCAAGACAATCCTCTATATCGCTTTTAAAAACATTCGCGGTTAAAGCTATTATTGGCAGTCTGCCGCGCTGTCTTTCAGGCAAAGCTCTTATACGCCGGGTGGCTTCATACCCGTTCATTACAGGCATTTGTACATCCATAAACACAATGTCGTATTTATCCGGAAATGCCTCCAGTAATCTTAATGCTTCTTCGCCGTTTTCAACACATTCGATTGAAATCCCTGTATCTTCCAGTAATGCGATAATAATTTCACGGTTTATTTCAATATCTTCTGCAAGCAATAGATACTTGCCGGTAAATTCACCGCTATTAAAATTTTGATTAACAATATCGTCATTATGAAAACCCAAACTCTCATTTTTGCAACGAATCACTTTTACGGTAAAAATAAATTTTGCCCCTTTGCCCAGTTCTGATTCAACCCAAATATTTCCATCCATAAACTCAACGATATGTTTTGATATGGCAAGCCCCAGTCCTGATCCGCCGTACTGCCGGCTTGTTCCGCTTTCGGCTTGTTCAAACGCAGAGAATAGCTTATCGTGCTTTTCAGGCGAAATACCAATTCCATTGTCTTTTATTTCGATGCGCAATTCACAATTGTCGTCAGTTTCATTAACCAAAAATGCGTCAAGACAAATTTCACCCCCTTCAGGAGTAAATTTAACTGCATTTGACAAAAGATTTGTAATAACCTGTGCCAGCCGCTGATCATCTCCTATCAATAAGCGCGGGATATTATTGTCAATATTTAAAATTAATTTTTGTTGCTTTTCATCTACTCTGAAATTAATTACTGCCAGCACCTTTTGCAATACTCTTTCAAAATTAAATTCAACAGATGCCAATTCCAGCTTATTTGCTTCGATTCTGGCCATATCAAGGACATCGTTAATCACAGCAAGCAAATGAGAAGATGCATCTTCAATCTTGTCTAATGCATGGTTTTTTTGTTCAATTGTGTTTGTTTTTTTTCCAATTGTAGTCATGCCGATTATGGCATTTAACGGAGTCCTCATTTCGTGACTCATGTTGGAGAGGAAGTTACTTTTTGACTTGCTGGCAACTTCGGCATCTTTCCGCTGCTTTTCCGCTTCGTTTATAAGATTCCTGGTTTCAGTCATGTCAAACGCCGCATTCACAAAACGAACAGGGTTACCATCTTTATTCCTGATAGCTTTGCCGACTGTACGGAACCAGGCATATTCCCCATTTTTCTTTTTTAACCGTTGCTCTATATCAAAGGGAGAGTTACCGGTCTTATCGAACAAATGATTAGAAAAAACCTTGAACGAACTTTCTAAATCATCAGGATGCACAAGACCAATTCTGCTATCGCCGAGGTTTTCGGGAGATTTTTCGTCATCGGTATAACCAAGCAATTTTTTGTATCCAGGAGAATATTCAGTACGACTATTGGGGCTAAGGGGATTGTCTGGATCCAGTTCCATATCTACCGTACCAATATTGGCAGCTTCTATTATCAGATTTAATTTAGCAAGCTGGAGTTCGTTTGTTTTATGCGCAGCTTCTATTGCCATATTCTTTACTTTATTGTTCCGTGATACCAATAGAAAAACAATAACCATCAGTAATATAAGAAAAATGGCAGATACAGTTACGATTAAAGCGCGCTGATTCGCATGTATCGATTGTTCTTCGGCAAGTAATCTTGAATAGTCAAAAGAACGGCTTGTCCATTCATTGGAAATTTTATCGATATTTATATAAGATATAGTTTTATCAATAATTGAGCATAAAATATTCTCATTTTTATTAAGGCCGAAAAATGTATCATTAAAAACCGGGAAAGAGAAATTAGCTTTAAAGCCGGGTTTTTCGCGGTAGTTTTGCTGATAATAAAGGATATAACCAAGATTAAAAAACAAGTCTATTTCATTTTGTTCAAGCGCATCCAAAGCATCATCCTGAGAATCATAGAGTATTACATTTTTATTATCAGGAAACCATTTTTCATATATTTGACGAGTTGCACACCAACCTACAACGCCAACGGTCACATGCCCAATCTGGTATAATTCAAGGTTACGTTGTTCTGTTTTAGAAAAGAATGCATAAGGTGTAGAGAAAAACGGCGTTTGCGGCCATATAAAATATTGTTTACGTTCTTCGGTAATTATTAAATCGGAAATCAGCGCTGCTTCGCCTGTTCTTAGCATTTCGAGTATATCTCCCCATGTTGCATCTTTATCGTTGACAGGCTCAAATTTAATTCCGGTCATTCTGGTTATTTCTGCTAGAACATCTATCGAAATACCTTGATATTTACCTTCATTTATGTTGTAAAAACTTACAGGGTAAGTATCATTTCCCAAAACTACAGGAACACTGGCGGAAAGGTTGTCTATATACTCTCTTTCTTCAAGGGAAAATGAGTTATACAGAATATTTCTAATATAGTTGTCGTTTCCTTCCCGATACAATTCATAAAGTTTGTAAATCCCGCCCGAAGCGATATATTTATTGATTACAGAAATAAAAGGTTCAAGATCATTATTAACGGTTGTCAGCGCAACAGGGATGTACGCCAGCGGCAGTAATCCGTGAATGAGCGTAAAGTCTTTGTTATCATCGTAATTATAAGCCATACCGGCAGATATACCAATAATAACGTCAATCAAACCGTTTCTTAACATTTCGGCTTCAACAACCGCGTTTGGAATCGGAATAATCTCAAACGATAATTCAGGATAAGCGCGAGTAATTGTTTCTGCTACGGCACTTCCTTCAAGAAAGATACCTACCCTTAATCCGTTAAGATCATACGGCGAAGCAACTATACGATTGCTGTTTGTTAAAATACTGAGCGAGCGATGCGCTATGTGGTCGGACATAATATATTTATTTCTTCGTTCGGAAGTTATTCCATATTCGCTTGTGAAGTCGATTGTTCCATTGTCAATTCCGTTTAAAAGCGAGTTCCAGTCATGAAATTCAAATTTAAATGGAATCCCGAATAAGTCTGTCAGCAGTGTGCACAACATTGGCGAAAAACCAGCAAATGTACCGTCCGGCAGTATAAACCCTTCTGCAGAGGGTATTTTTCCATATGAAAAACTCTGCCGTGAACCCTTTAGCGCTTCAATCCCGGCTATTTCTGCTTCGGTAATACCCGGTATATCGAGATATGACTGGATAATAATTGCATCGAATACCTGATTATCCGGTTTATTGGTACAACCAACAAAACCAATAATAACGGCGCAAAGAAATGACGAAAAAACGAACCATTTGGCATTTTTTTGAAGATTTTTTAATAAAATTCTGATTAAATTTGGTGTTTTCATTATATTTTTAAGTTAACAAATTTTTTGCAATCTTTCAACCTAAATATAAACATGATTTATCAAAATTTTGCCTTTAAAAGGCGGTTTCTGCTGCATTAATTCATCCGCACGCTATGCGCGTGCTTTATTGGCCGCCGGGCGCGCTGCTCACGCTGAAGCGTTCGCGCATTTTCCATCTCATGGACTGTAAACGAGCGCCACGGCGTGCTGCTTAATTCATCCGCACGCTATGCGTGCTTTATTGGCCGCCCATTATGCTGTCGTCGTATGTGCGTAAAATGGGATACCCTCTGCTTTCAACAGTGGAAAAGTTCCATGCGGGATATATACCGGGAGTAAGCCCGTAAAATGGGTGATTCACAGATGTTATATTTTCTATTGTAATCTCTGAACTGAAACCTACACCGTTAGGCGCTGGGCTTGTCCAAAATGCACGAGAACGGAATGTACCCAGGTGAGTGTCTGCTCCGTCTTTGTTATCGTTACGAGCATTTCCAATTTGCACAACCGGGATAGTATTTGTTGTACGATCTGTTACATTTAATTTATGGCGTAGTGTCATATCGATATAAGCGTAGGTATTAGTGAGCCTATACCAATTGGTAGTAGAACGACCTAAAATTCGGCAGAATCTTCTTTCTGCAGTATTACCGGGAAGCGGAAGCCCCATGACGGTAATACTTCTTGTCAGGGAAACACTATTTTCTATTCTATTGCTTTGGGCCGCCCCTACAAGCCCTCCGACAAACATGTTTCCATTAATATTTGCATTGCGTTGTACAATAACATCACCCCTTGCAAAACAGCGATCAATGATATCACCTGACATATAATTCCCAACAAGACTTCCAACGTATATGTTGTCGTCTGTTAGAACCTGTCGAGAAGAGTCAACGAATACATCTCCAAGAGCATAGCAGTCAGATAAAACACTGGCAGTTCCGGCGAACCCTCCTGCATAAATAAAGCGTTGGTAATTTCTACCTTGAAAAATGACACTTACATTTCCGGCAGCATAACAGAACGAAGCTGAAGAATTGGATATAATTATGCCGGCAAACCCACCGACATTAATAGATTCAAACCCCAAAACACTAATATTCCCTTTTGCATAACAGTATAAAATTTTGTTATTCGCTCCTGGCCCGCCGATTCTTCCGGCAAATCCCCCGACACTTATAGAGTCATCTCCGGAGGTATTAATTATGATGGGGATTTCGCTGAAGCAGTTGCGTATTATTCCGCCTGGATTTATTACATAATCTTCCCAAGAGCGCTCTGAACTTATTTCTCCTAGAAAACCCCCTGCAAAAAAACTGCCTGAATCGCTTTTATCCATGTAAAAACTTCCTGCTGCAGCAGAACAGTTTGTAACATCAGCTCTATAGTTTGTTCCTAACGCTCCGCCTAAATAAGCATCGCCTCTTTCAATCCATACACTTATTACTCCTAACCGGTAGTCCGCATCTTTTAAGATGGCATGATTGTTAGTCTGACCGTTAATAATACCGGCAAGTCCGCCTACAAAAAGACCAACAAAATCATGATTATAAGTTCGAGGATCATTATCATTTGAATTCCGTCTGTAGGAATTAATTCTTTCACCGGCTGTTCCTACGTTTATATTTCCTACAGCTCTTGCTTTTTCCACTGTGGCGGCTGTTCCTTCCTTACCTGTTCCCCAGCCAATAGTTCCGCTTATGCCGCCAACATAAATGGAATTACCCGGGTTTAAGTTTATTACACTAAGATTAATACCGCTAAAGGCATTGTATATTGTTGTTCTTGTTGTATAACTTGTAGTTATTTCTTTGTTTGTTAACTGTCCGGCAATGCCGCCGACAAAGTTTTTATTGTTCCCGGTAAAATCAACCGCACCTGTTACAAGTACATTTTCAAAGCGGGCACCGCCGTCTGCTGTTCCGCTTAAACCGCCAAATCGCGCTTCACCTGTAGTTTCTACGGGAACAGCATTGTAGTGTACTGTTAAATCCCTGATAGTGCCGCCGTCAACTACGCCGAACAAGCCTATGTTGGTCGCTGCGACAGGCTCAGCGAACGACATAATCGTAATCGTGTGCCCATTGCCGTAGAAGTTGCCTGAAAAATTTGCGATGGGAGTATGGCTGTCAATCGTTATGTTGCTTGTAAGTGCAAATTGCCCTGAAGCTCCATGCGGAATCGTAAGCCCGGTTGCCTGATTAAGTTCTATTAACGGTTCAGTTTCGCTTACATACATACCGGGAATGTTCCAAATTTTTATTGTTTTTATAATGTCTCCTATATATACAAAGATCGTATAACTGTTAATGCCGGTAACTGAACGACCTTCCGTAACACCGTTATGATCGGGAGGGGAGATGCCTGTAATGTTATAACTTTTATCGCAGTCTCGGTTAACCGGCAGAGTTATTATACTGCCGTTGTTAATCCTGTAGCTTAACCTGGGGGTTCTTGTTTCTCTTGGCGGTAAAATCCATTTTACTTCGATTTGTTTATCACCAGCATTGTAAGAAGCTTGCAATCCGCTGATACTATCTTCCAACGAATTAGTATACCATGAAAATGTTTCAGGTTCATTCATGCCCTTTCTATCGCCTACGCTTTCTATTTCAGTTCCAAGTTTTACTTTGATGTTAATATCGGCAGGAATACTACCCTTGCTTTGAATAGTCATGGTTAAAGTTTCATCGTCATAACTCGGAGGAGAAATAAAATATTTTTCTGTTATATCTTTCCATTCTGCATCTTCTTCGTCGCTTGTAATTTCGATATAACCAGTTTCGAATTTAAGAGTTTCCTGGACAACCGAAGCTGCGAAAGTTACGGTAATGTCCCTGTTTGCATTACGTTGAAAGTCGGCTTCGTAAGTCGCCGTAACTGGCGGACTGCTATGGACGATACGCGGCTGCATATATGACCAGGGTATTATCGTTATATCATCGGGAATGTTAATTGTTACTGCGCTATTACTTCCAATCGGTGTAGAAAAAATAACTTCTTCGCTTAAGGGTTTTCGTAAAAGTTCATCTTCGGAATTAAGTTCTCCCAGTATATATCTTATATTTGCAGTAGTTATAAACCAGTTTGATACAAGCGGAGGAAGGTCTGCTGTCCTGTACGCTCTCCATTGTGCGTCTCCGAAAGCTGCAGCTGGATCAAACTGCACAGTAAAGGGATAGCCCATCCTGGGGTTTTCTTTTGTTCGCACATCATCAAAAAACCTGTCTGGCCCTGAGCCCCACTCCTGCGGGTAGACCATTGTAACATTTAATTTTGCCGCATTAGCCCACGCAATTTCTGCGTCGATTTTTGCAAGCATATCCGTGTCGGTGGGATTAAAAAGATCGCACCCTGTTACAGCAAGGGTAAAAAACACGCCGCCAGTAATAGCGATAAAGGCGATAAACACCCAAAAAAATCTTTTGCTGTTCAAAAAAGACCTCCTTTTTTTAAAACACCAATAATGAAATTTTCCCTGTTTTTATTAATTTTGATATTAGAAGAACTTCGAATTCGTGCAAAAAATCGATCTTTTCTTATAATTTTATTTGTGTTATTGTAAAAACAATGAAGGCTGAACGAACTTGGGCTCTGATTGCCGCATTTATATTGTTTTCTATATATACACTCACCCAGCATGCTTATATGACGAGTTTGCCGGATAATATAGTAAAATTGCGGCATGTTTATACAATTGGAATAATTGGCTGCTTTTTGGGCGCTCTGTTACTACCCTTCCTGCTGCCGCTAAATGACTTTCTAAAAGACCGCTGCACGCAAAAATATAAATTAAGGCTTGTTTTAACAGCGCTCTTTTTTCTGCCCAATATAATAATCCGTCTTTTGGGAGAGGAAGCTTACCTGTCAAATCCTGTCAATTCAGGAATAATGGCGCTGGGAAATGGCGTGATAATTACTTTGATGCACGGGTTTATTTTTTCCATGAAAGGAAAATACCGCCTTCTTTGGATTACAATTGCTTTTAGCGCGGCTAACCTTATATTTAGTTTAAACACAGGTCAGGGACGGGAGCTGTTTAAGCCGTTTCTATTTTTAGGATCAGGGCTGCTCTTAACTATTGCAGGTGTTCTATTATTTGTTTATTTATTATCTGATAAAAAATTGCCGGAGCCTGATAATATCCAAGTTGATGCTTCCATACCTAAACGTATACCTTATTTTATTTTTCCAATAATTGCAGCTTTAATAATTTTTACAACTAATAGTTTTACAAATCAATTATTTTTCATGGTGCTTAATTCGCCTCTTCCTCCGGGTTTTAATTTTTCCAACATTGCTCTAATATTGATGCTTCCCCTATTTGGCTATCTTGCAGCATTGTCATGGCGGCGTTTTTTGATGATTTTTATACCTGTTTGTTCTATCATACTTTTGCTTGCCCCCTCCCTCTTATTGTTTGCGCGGGAAACTTCGTTGCAAAATGCGCATTCACAGCCTCTTTTTTTGATACTTTACACTCTAAATACAATAACAGTACGAATGATAACTGCTGTCTTTCCTTTTATAATAGTGGATATGTTCTGGCAGTTTACAAACATAAGAAAAACAAACAACCCTGTCTTATTAATTGTTGTTGGCTGTCTTGGCTGGCTTTTGCCTGTATCAATTAATATGATAAGCATGTCTGCTTCCATTCCCAAAAATCTTTTTAATTTATTTTTACATGATAAACCTTCTGCAGTAACTCTTCTTACAATTGCAGCAATTGTTTTTTATATACTTATGTGGCTGGTAAACAAAAACCTGATGTTTAACGGCAAGAGTACAGAAAAACTTGCTAACTCTGCAAATAACCTTAAAGAGTTTTTTAAAGAATTTAAACTTACAGAAAGAGAAATAGAAGTTGCCTGTCTGCTTTTGGAAGAAGGTATGACCAGTGAAAAAATTGCAGGCCGCATTTTCCGTTCTACTGCGACTGTATCAAGCCATCTTACAAATATTTTTAGAAAACTAAATGTTCAAAGCCGTACAGAGTTTATGGCGAAAGTTATAAAAATAAAAAATAATTAACGATTAAGTATAAAAAATCACTTTTAATTTAACTGCTATTTCTCCGTCTCCCAGTGTTCTGGAAATAGTATTTATTCTTTTCTTTGTTTTTATGATCATATTATCCCCTTTTAAGATAAAAGGCGAAGAAATCGAATACGACTGCTCCATGTTGTTTGTGCGCAGTTTTGCGTTGCCTGCAGTCATGTTCACAAGTTCGCATAAGTTGTCTTCTATATCATCTTTGGTAATTTCTTCCCTGGGGATACCTGTCATATACGAACAAATAAAGCGCATGGCATTCTCATTGGCAGATATAAAAAGCATTCCGTGATTCTTGCCGTTAAGGCTCATTACTGCGGTTATTTCATCAAATGTATTGTTTTCTTCGGATGATATTATTCCAAACGAAAATCCAGCCATTTTTGAAATAACTTCTGATAATGCATCTGTAAAAATATAACTTAACTTTTCTATTGTAAAAACGCTCATATTATTCTCCTTCTTTTCCCAAACATTCAAGAATTTTTTCCCCTAGCTCATCTCCGGTAAACGGCTTTGTTAGATAATTTGAGGCTCCTGCACGTACAGCGGCGACAATGTTATCTTTCTGCCCTTCTGTCGTAACCATCATTACAGGTATTCTTTTATATTTTGTATTATTTTTTATTTCTACAAGCACTTCATATCCGCTTTTTTCGGGCATATTCCAGTCTAAAAGAACAAGGTCTATTTCCTTATGAATTTTTGATAATTTTTCAAGAGCTTCTATTCCGTCCTGCGCTTCGATAATTTCCATTTGAAGCACATCGGCAGTAGCTTTGATAATCTTTCTTATTACTGACGAATCGTCAACTACAAGTAATTTCATCTTTCACCTCTTCTTCTTAGTATAATAGGTCAAATTTCCGTAATAACCAGTATCAAAATTATTTTCAAACAGATCGTATAATGCATAATTCCCTGTAAATAACACTCCATTATCCAGCAGTGAATCATGCATTTTAATTACTGTCTCGCTTTTTAAGGATTCAGAAAAATAAATTAAAACATATCTGCAAAATATAATATCGAACAATCCAAATGCCTGGTAGTTGTTTCTAAGATTAAAAAGCGTAAAATTAACCGCTTCTTGTATATTTGGGTTAATTGTCCATACCGAATCATTTCTGTTAAAATATTTTTCTTTGTATTCTTCGTTTAACCCTCGCGACATATTTATCCTGTCATATCTTCCTTTTTTGGCTATATCCAGAACATTGCTGGAAATATCCGTTGCTAAAAATTCAAAATTATTCAAGCTTACGCCTTTTACATTATTTTTACTTAAATAATTATCTATACACATTACAGTCGAGTAGATTTCCTGCCCGGTAGAAGCTGCTGCGCTCCAAATCCTAATCCGCGTTTTCTTACCTGATTTAACTTCATCAACCAGCCTGGGAAGAAGCGTTTCTTCCAACACCTTCCACGGCGCTTCGTCGCGGAACCATTTTGTTTCGTTTGTAGTAATGGAATTAATAATTTTTTGATTAAATAAAGGATCGTTCTTTTTTATAATGTATTTATACAAATCTTCAAAAGTGTTTACTCCTGCATCAACCAGAAATTTTGAAAGTCTTGTTTCAAAAATATATGCTTTTTCCGGCGGAATAACAATCCCGCTTTTTTTTATAAAAAATTCGCAGAAAAGCGAAAATTCTTTTTCGTTAATGGAAACCAGGGATAATCTGGTATTTGAATGATTTAAGTTTGTATGTAACATAAGCTCTCTAATTCGCAGTAAATTTTATCCAGATCCAGTATCTTGTCGGCAAGCCCGCTTTCCACAGCACACCTGGGCATACCGTATACAACGCATGTATCTTCACTTTGTGTTATGCAATAGCAGTCACGTTTGGCTTTTAGGCTTACAAGTCCCCTTTTACCGTCACTTCCCATTCCTGTTAAAATAACAACCAAAACCCTTGTGCCGGAAAATGATTTTGCAACAGATTCAAAAAGAATATCTGCGGCAGGACGAAGTCCTCCAATGGGCGGAGAATCATCCAGTCTTATATTATTTTTTGAATTAAGTTTCATGTGCAGTCCGCCCGGCGCCAAATAAACTGTTCCCGCTTTAATAGTTTCCCTGTCTTGTGCAATTTTAACATTTAATTTGGACTTTTTATCCAAATGCTGCGCCAATGTTTCTGTAAAGTATGAAGGTATATGCTGAACAATAAGAATAGGCACAGGAAAATCTTTTTGCAGATTCGGCAGTATATTATTTAAAGCCAAAGGGCCGCCTGTTGATGCGGCGATAAGAACAATTTCCGGATTAAATGTATTTACATTCGGCGTTTTCATTGTACTTACCGGTACGGCGTCAGGAGAAGCCACATTCTCCTCGCGGATTTTCCGCATTGTTTTTTTAATCAGATAATTCATTTTCCGCTTAACAGCGTCAAAGTTTTCAGCGTAGCTGTCATTAATGGGTTTTGTCATACATTCAGTGGCGCCCTTGGACAAAGCATCCATAAACAGATCCTTGTTGGCTGCTGAAGGTCTTGCTATCACCAATACATAAACAAGCGGGTTTTTCATCAGAATAATATTAACAAGCTCAATTAAACCGGGTTTAGAAATTTCTGCATCTATAACGATGATATCATAACTTTTACTGTTTATAAGACCCAGAACTTCGTCGCCGTCTGTAACACAGGAAACAGATATTTTATTATCTGTCTCCGTTACAGCACGGGTAAACATTTTTGTGTATACCGATGATTTATCGGCGATTAAAACCCTAATTTTGTCCATAATCAATTAATTTTAAAATTCTTTACAGAGTTTTCCATCTCGCCTGCAATTTTAAGAATAGTTTCGCTGGCTTCTTTTGTAGAGCTTGCGCTATGGTTTACCTCGCCTGCTTCTCCGTTTAAAAGCTGCAGATTCCTGGAAATATCAACAAGTCCCAGCGCCATTTCCCTTGCTGCGCGGTTTATTTCGCTTATATTATTGGATGCGCGTTCAGAATTCATCGCTATTTCCTGCGTTCCAACGACAAGCTCGGCTGTAGATTTTGCAATTTCGTTAACGCCTTTTGTAGATTCTACAACTGTTTTGGTTACCGATTGCGCATTTTCAGAAATACTGATTATTTCAGAATTAATTTCGCTCATTCTCTGAGCAGCAGTAGCGGATTCTGAAGCAATCTGATCGCTTCGTTCCCTGGACTGGGTTGTCTCTTTTGCAAATGAATTAACATATTCTGTCATATCGCTGATTATCGAAGTAATTTCCGATACTGCGCCGACAGCTTCCGGCATATTCTTTTGCATATTCTCAATATGTTCGGCAATTTCTTCGGTGGCATCCGCTGTCTGCTTTGCAAGTTCTTTAACTTCATTTGCAACTATCATGAAGCTCTTGCCAGCTTCTCCTGCGCCTGCAGCTTCTATCGCGGCATTTAATGCAAGCATGTTTGTTTGATCTGCTATATCGCTTATAACATTAACAATTTTTCCAATTTGCTTGCTGGCTGCTTCCAGCCGCCGGATAATATCATTGGTATTTTTGGCTTTTTCGTCCGCATCCAGCATTTTATTTTTGGCATTAACGCTGTTTACGCTTATCATAATAATGGATTTGTTAATTTCTTCTACGCTCTTTGCCACATTGTTAAAAACGCTGGAAACAAGTTTTACAGAACCAGATGCATTTACTATGCTTTTTTGAATATTGTCTACAAGAGCGCTTGACTGGTCTACTCTCATACTTGTCTCTTCTGCCGCTGCCGCTACATTACTAATGGTAGAATTAATTTCTTCTATAGATGTTGCCATAGCGCTTATATGAGTGCTGGCTGTTGAAAGAGAGTTTGTTGATTGAGTCATACCTGCAGAAAATTCTTCTGTTACTGTACTTACAGCCTCTGTTTTTTCGCTTAGCTCTTTGCTGTTTGTTTCCATTTGCGATGACACAGTCAATAGACTCATTGCAGATTCACGCATTTGCTGCGCATTTTCCCTGATGCCATTAATCGTCATGCGGTTAAATTCCATAAGGCTGTTACATGCATTGTAAAATTCCCCGAACTCATCGTAGTATTCATCCGGGAACTTAACTGTAAAATCTCCTCCTGCAACAATCTTAACCAAATCTGTGCCAAGCATTATAGGTTTACTTGCGGATACAGAAAAATATATTCCAAAAAATACGATTATAGTAAGCGCAATTAATGATATGATCATAAGCCGGATAACGCCAAATTCGGATTTATGTTTATTTCTTAATGCAATATCCTTACCAAGCCCTATCCTTAAAATGCTTAATTCGGTTAATATATCCAAACATCTGTCGGAAATCGGTGACAACACTTCCAGAATAAATTCTCCCGGGTTTTCTCCGATATTTAGTTTATCCTGATAATTATGCATGTGATATTCCCAGGAATCCAACAATCCTTCAAATTCATTATAAAGCACACGCGCCTGGTGAAGTTCAATGGTATCAGAGAAAACTTGCATGTCATCTTTAATATTGCCTATATCAACAAAAAAACCATCGATAATTGTATTACGCCTTTGGGCATTCCTGTCATAAACGATATCGCGCCCTTTAAGTTTAATATTTCCCATTGACACTCTTGCCTGTAATACACGTTCAAGAGGATCCAATACCTTATAAACATTTTCTTCGCTTATAGATACCGTTGAATTCATATCAATTATAGATATCAGCGAAGTACAAAGCATAATTACTGCTACAAATAAAAACGCAAATAAAAGCTTTGACCTGATTTTTAATCCTTTTATTTTATTCAACATTTTCAATCCCTCCGTTCAAAATTGTTTCGGCGGTTTTATCGCCCTTAATTTTATACTTATTAATTATAGAATCAATATCTATGATTCTGTAAAGCTTATTATCCTGTTCGGCAATACCGGAAATGCAAAAGCTATCTTCCGCTCCTGTCGGCAAAGAAGGCAAACGGATAGAATTATCATCTAAATCTATTAAATTACCAGGTTTATCAATAAATAATCCTAATTGATCTTCGCTGCCTATAATTGTTTTAAAAACAACCGCTTTTACAACGCGGGAACCGTATTCATTGTTCCTTTTTTCCTTGTGTCCCAAAAGCCGGTAAAGACTTAATATTGTAATTACCCTGCCTTTTAAATTGGCAATACCGATTACCTCATCAGGCGCAGTAATAACCGGCGTAACAATCATTTTTCGCGTAACTTTCTGTACAAGATCCACATCCACAGCAAAATATTCATTGTTAACCAAAAAACTAAAACCTCTCATATATTCCTCTCTTTCACAGTATTTTTTTTATTAATTTTTTCACTTTCCACATGCCCGGCTATTTTACCAGGATTAAGGAAAATAAGTACTTTTTCATCATATACTCCGGTACCATATATAAAATCGCTGTATATTTGCTTATCGTCAAGGGTAAATGCTTCCTCGGCTTTGTCTATCACATTCCTTACAAGAAGCCCAATGGGAGAAGCGCCGTTTTTTATTGTAAGCACATGAAGTTTTTCTGCAGTGTAATCCTGCTTTGAAACCGGCGCAAAATCTTCGGGTCTTAAAAGGCGCCAGGTGCTTCCTGTTATATTTACATAGAGTCCTTTGTTAATTTCCTGAATGTCCCTGTTTTTAATGCTTTCTATCCGCAGAATGTCTGCTGTTTCAACAGCAAAATATTCTGCACCTGAACATTTAAATATTATTACCTGCTTTTCATTTTCTTTATTTTTAATGTTTTCTATTTTTTCGTCTGCCGCAGTAATTTGCAGATTTGTTTCGTTTTCTTTGTCTTCTATTCCCATAAACCGCATTATTCCAGCGGCATCCAGGATAGTTATTGCCTTTCCATTTCCCAAAACTGTTACGCATAAATAACAGGGATAGTTTTGTAAATAAATTGGAAGAGGTTTAACAAGGATTTGCTCTGTTTCCAGCGCATCATCTATTAAAAGCGCAAAGTTTTTTCCGTCTGCACGAAGTATAAGGAATTTTGTAACACTTGAGGCTTTGCAGTGTTCCAGCACAGTATCGGCAGAGACAGGTTCTGTACCCTTGGCTTTGGCTTCTATCTCGTTCATTGTTACAACAGGAATTATTTTTCCGTTAAAACTTAGAACAAGAGACTTGTTTATCTTTTCTATTCTTTGACTAGAATCTGTATTATTAATCCGTACAATATGTTCTACATTTAATTCCGGTACTGCATAGGAAATAGAGTCAATATTAATTATAAGAGTATCTATAACAGAGAGGGCAAGCGGCATTTTTAACCTTACAGTTGTTCCAAATCCCAGCTCGGATTCTATCTCGATGGAGCCGCCTGATTTTTCTATATTCGTTTTAACAATATCCATTCCAACGCCGCGCCCGGAAAGGTTAGTTACTTGTTTGGCTGTAGAAATACCTGGTCTAAATATTAAATTATATATTTCGTTCTTTGACATTAAAGCAAGTGTTTCTTCTGTTTCTATTCCGCGTTCAATGGCTTTTTTCTTTAATGTCTCAATATTAATGCCGCCGCCATCGTCAGTTACTTCAATAATTGCCGAACCGTCGCGCATATATGCATTAAGAACAATAGATCCTCTTTGCACTTTGCCTGATGCTGTACGCTGTTCTGCGGATTCCATACCATGGTCAGCAGAATTTTTTACAAGCTGAGTAATTGGGTCTACAAGCGCTTCCAGCAGATATTTATCCAGGGTTACATCGTCTCTTAATATTTTTACTGCGATATCTTTATTTAAAGCTTTTGCCGTATCTCGTATCATTCGCGGAAACTTGTTAAATATAACGCTTATTGGCTGCATTCTTGTGTACATTATTCTTTCGTGAATTTCGCTTGTAAGATAATTAATATCATGTAATAACGGAGCAAGACCAAGAATAGTTTTTTTATGCTCTGCCATAACAGAGAAAAGCTGATTCCGCGTCAATACCATTTCGTTGGCTAAATCCATCAGCTTGTTGATATCTGTTATATCAAGACGGATTGACATGTTGTTTCCCTGTAAAGAAGTTGATTTGCTGTTTTTTCCGTTTTCTGTCCATGTTTTTAGTAATGCATTTTTATTTGAGACTTCATCACTGTCCTCGCCAAAAATCATTTTCTTTGACAAAAGACGAATATTCTTTTTATCTGCCTCGATTGCAATGGAAAAAAGATCTATGTCTAAAACGCTTGTAACAAGTATCTCCAGCGCAGAAGTATCATTTTCCTTAAGCGCTTTTATTACCTTACCGGTAAAATTTACTGTATCTGAATTAATTATTAATTTACTGCCGCTGCCTGCAGCGCCGCTATTTAAAACAAATGCCTGTACAATAAAACCTACAGAAAAAATATTATCTATCATACCCTGGGGGTTTTTGTAATATTTGCCAAGGCTTCTGTTAAAACCAATATTTACATAGTATATTTTGTGACCGTGTCTTAACATGTTTTTTAGGTTTTTTTCTGTTTCACTGTCACTAAAGTTAAAAGGTATATTTACTTCTTCTGCGCTTTCATTATTATTATAACTTATTGATGAATTAGTATATTTTTTTAAAGAATCTATAACGCTGTTTACGGAAATGCCTTCATCATTTTGCAGGTTTTCAACCAAATCTTTAAGGCAATCAACACACTGCAGTACGGTATCAGCAATATCATCATTTATAACCAAGGATCCTTCCATAAGCTGCGATAACACGCCTTCAAGCTCATGTGTAACCGCAACAATTTTATCAAGCGATAAAAATCCTGCTGTCCCCTTAAGACTATGCGCGGCGCGGAAAACAGAATTCATCAGTTTGGGATCGCTGGTCTTTCCACCTGCAAACACAGAAATATCCAAAAAAGCGGTTTCTATCATTTCTATGTGTATTCTGGCTTCTGCCTCAAAATCACCAAGGAACAGATTTGCGTCAATTTTCATAAGGGACTTCCTGTTCTGTTAAATTGACAATGTTCAATGGCAGCGGCGATAATTTTTTCGTAAGAAATTGGTTTTTCTATATAATCATTCATTCCGGCTTCCAGGCACAATTTAATTTCTTTTTCTCCAACATCTGCTGTAGCGGCAATGATTGGTATTTCGCGCGCGTTCTCGCACTTAAGGCGCCTTATCGCTTTTGTTGCCTCTAACCCGTCCATAACAGGCATATGGACATCCATTAAAATAAGGGTATAAAGATTTGGAGATTTTTCAAACTTTTCAACAGCTTCTCTGCCGTTAACTGCAAAGTCTACAGTTAAACCGTTTACTTCATCTAGCATTGCGGCAACAATATCCCTGTTTAATTCGACATCCTCGGCAACAAGAATTGTTTTATTGTTCAGGAAAGTACTTTCTATATTTCCGTCGGAATGCATATTTTTTTTATTTAATTGTTTTTTTCCACGCTCACTTGCATTAATACGAAGCCTGATACGTTCAACCAATGCTTTGGTAGTTGCACGCCTTCTTACAGAATAATCAACAGCGCCTACTTCGAATGCGGCAGTTTCATCTTCATCATTGCCTTTTTCTGTTAAAAATTTTATTGGAATGTTCCTGCTGCTGGCTGAATCAAAAATATCGGTAAACACAGAAAATGCTGTTTCGCGTTTATCATAAATATAAATTATAATTGCTGATACATCATACATTTCCATGGCGGTAAGAGCCGCGGCGCTTGTTCCGGCAATGCTTATTTCAAAATGATCCATGAGTTCTGATTTTATCTCGGCTAATACACGGGGCTCTGCGCTGATGATAAGTATATGTTTATTTTCTTTACCGCCGGTCAAAACCAATTACCTCAATAATTAAAAAGCAAAATCATAAAGACGCTGTAACATTGTGTTAATTTTTACAGCATACTGCCTGTCAGCTGCCCAGGTTCCGGCAAGTCCTTCGATTGTAGGGCTGGAACCTCTGCGTACAAATCTAAAACGCGGATTAACCAATTCACCGTTAAGAGGCGCCTCGCTTCCATATGCTTTTAAGTGCTGCACCTGCGCACGTACACCTGTCCGCGGATCAGGAAAAGAAAGACCCGGCTCCCCGCCTCCTATCGCGCCAAGACCTGCAAAATTAAACTGCTCAGGTTTAACATCTCCGCCAAAACGCAGAAAACCTGTTTCCAGGCACATTTGCGTAAAAGCGATATCGTGATTAACTCCCTCAAAAGCGGCTTCTTCGATATAGATTTCTGCAAGTCTGTGCACATAATCTTCGTTTATCTGCAGATTATAAAGTAATAGAAAATTAGCCATTTTTTCGGCGCTGATCTTCCCTATACTCATAATATAAACAGGAAGCTCCGGCTTTTCAACAACAATCTTCGCAGGTATTTCTGGTATTGTATCCGTGGTTACATCCTGTCTGAGTCCGACACAGGAAATAGTAAAAGAAAGAACAAAAAATAACGTTATTATAGAAAAGAAATGCATTTTCATATCTATATTTTCGGCAAAATGCGAATTTACATCAACTTTTTAAAAAAAATTGGTTTCTCAGTCAAGCAAAACGGCACTCTCGCACCCATATATATGTATGAAAAACAACTATGAAACAAGCACATTTTTAAATGTGCCGCCGGAACAACGGCCCCGGGAAAAACTGCTTAATGCAGGTCCTGCCTCCCTGTCTGACAGGGAGCTGCTGGCTATTCTATTGAATACCGGCATAAGGGGAAAGGATGTAAATACGCTTGCAGGCGATTTACTCGGTCTTTTGGACAGGAATAAGGATATTCCGTCTGTAAAGGAAATAATGCATTTATCCGGCATTGGGGAGTCAAAAGCCTGTGCTGTTGCCGCAATGCTGGAATTCGGAAGGAGGCGATATGGTTCATTTTCGGCGCGGATAAAACAGCCCGTCGACATTTTTACCCTAGTCCGCCATTATGCCGACCGCAAGCAGGAGAGGTTCATCAGTCTTTCGCTGAATGGCGCTCACGAGGTACTCGCCGTAAGGGTTGTAACAATCGGCCTTGTTAACAAGACAATTGTTCATCCCCGCGAAGTATTCGCAGACATTATCCAGGACAGAGCAGCCGCTTTTTGTGTTGCGCATAATCATCCGTCCGGGCAGATTCAAAATTCTCCCGAAGACGATGAAATCACAGAACGCCTGCAAAGCTCAGCGTTTATTCTGGGACTCCATTTTGTGGATCATATTATTTTCTCGGAAAACGCATGGTGGAGTTACAGGGAAAACGGAAAGTTAAAAGATGTCAAATAAAAAACCTCATTGCCATCTACCACTTTTTAAGCGCCTGCGTTAAAATATACCCATGATCAAGCTGCGGTTGATTATGCTTATATTAATATTCCTCTGCCTTTTTCCGGCGTATCTTTCGGCGCGGAATGTTAACGATATTGCAGGCGATACGTTTGAAGAAGTATCCGGCAAGGGGCTGGAAATACATACAAATCCTGCAGGAGTGCATGTTTTAATAAACGGCGTCGACGAGGGATACACGCCTGTTGACCTGGAAGACATTGTCCCCGGAGTGCATTATATCAAACTAAGCCTGCAAGGGTACAAAGACCGCGAATTTATGGTGACAGTGTTCAATACAAGCCGTCTTATTATTTCGATAGAAATGGAAGAACTGCGCGGACTTGCGCAGGTTGTAATTCAAAAAGCGCCAGGGAGCCCTGAAGCGCTTCCGCTGGAGCCGCAAATATTTTCCAGCATAATACAGGGTATTCAGGATCCTGTTACGCACAATCACGACAGCACAACTTTGTTAAGCCTGCCTGTTGGTTACAATACAATAAGAGTGCGCGCTTTTGGCTGGGATGATGCGTCGGTAACAGTGCTTGTTAATCAGCATACAACGGTTACAGCGAATATTGTAATGAGACCTGCAAAACTTAAACTGGATAATGCATCCCAGAGCCGGAGAAAATTAAATCCGCTAAATCCGGGAAACCTTGGCAGAACAGATTTCCGTTTTGAAGTTTCTGCTCCGGGAACGGGAACCATTGTAATACTGGATCAGGATAGAACTGCTGTCTTTTCCAGAAAGCTGGATCAGTTTAATACATGGGTTCAGCAGATAACATGGAACGGCAGGGACTTTGACGGCAATCTGGTTCCGCAGGGAATTTATACAGTAATCATTGAAGCAATGAATCCCGAAGAAACTGTTTCTCTGGAGCTGGAAACAGAAATTGATTATTCAATCAGGATATTTCCGCTGTCAATAGAAAGCGGAATTGCGGGCATGTTACTGGCGCCAATGCCGCATGTGCTTCCTGCAGGAAGTTATCAGATAAATGCAAACCTTCTCTTTGGAAATTTCAGATCATCGCAGCACTCGCGGGAAGAAGTATTCGCGTTTGGGTTTCCGTTTAAATTAAACATGAGGATATCTCCCCTTGATCAATTTGAATTAACAACAACATTTAATATAAATCCATATATAGAAAACAGAACAGGCTGGGGTGTATCAGGCTCTGCAAAGTATAATATTCTTAACGGCACAGGTTCTGTTCCGCTTGCTCTATCAGCAGGTGCGTCATATTCCTGGGCAAGCAAAACAGGCGATTATCCATTAAGCCCCGGAAAGGGAACAGGACTCTACACTCCGCTTTCGCTTGAACTTTCAAACTTTTCCATTGTGTTTTGCCCTGCGGCATTCTGGTACGGATTCAGCGGATTTGTCCCCAAGCTGCTGCTTTCTGGCGGCGTTCTTTACCGCGGAAGCTGGCTGACAGGCGGTATTTCCGCGCGCAGCGAACTTGGTTTTTCACACGGCAGCACAAGATTCCTGGCAGGCGCAGAAGCGCAGTTCTTCCCGCCGCCTTCGAACCTGGTGTATTCAATATTTTCCGGCATTTGGACACAAGATGACAAAATAGGCGCCTACGGCGGAATCGGGTTTGGGGTAATATACTAATTTAAGTTAGTCTAGTTCATTACTTCTTCGCGATCAGCCAGCGTTATCTGCAATGTGCTTGTCTGTCCGCCGCGGATAATTTCTACTGTAACAACATCTCCCGGCTTGCATGCTTCCAGCGAAGCGTAAAGATCTGCCAGTGTATTTGTCTTTAAACCATTTACAGAAGTGATAATGTCTCCGCCCAGGTAAATTACGCTTCGCCCGTATTGCACAGGTTCCGACCCTTGCCGCAAGCCGGCTCTTTCTGCAAGGCCGTTTCTGCGCGTACGCGAAACCAGCAGCCCCGAACTTACAGGCAATCTTGCATAACGGACAAGGCTTGGAAATATCTGAACAACAGTCGCATCAATCCAGCCGCGCCTTACTTTGCCAAACTGCATTATTTCGTTTACAACACGTCTTGCAGTATTAACAGGAACTGCAAAACCAATGCCTACAGAACCGCCGGACGGCGAATAAATCATTGTATTAATTCCAATCATTCTTCCCTGGGTATCCAGAAGCGGACCGCCTGAATTACCGGGATTAATCGAGGCATCAGTTTGAATCATGTCGCGGATAATGCGGTTTCTGGATGTCTGGATCGGACGGCCCAAACCGGAAACAATTCCCACCGTTAATGTCCGTTCAAGCGCAAACGGGTTTCCAATCGCCAGGACTTTTTGCCCAACTCTAAGACTGTCTGAATCTCCATAGTTGATTGTCTGCAGTACCATCCCGGCGGGAGGATCGAATTTAAGTACGGCAAGATCGTTCTCCGGATCTACGCCTACTATCGTACCTTCAAACTGGGAGCCGTCGGCTAAATTAATAAATACCCTGTGGGCATTCTGAATTACATGATGATTTGTAATGACATAACCGCGCCTGTCAATTATCGAACCTGATCCGGAGCTTCCTTCCTGCGGAACGGGTTCTAAAAACCAGTTAATTGCCATAGTTTCTGTAGTTATATTTACAACAGCAGAATTAAGCCTTTCGTAAATCGATATATTTTCGCGTTCGCTCTCTGAAAACTGAGCAAGATCGTCGGATGTATTAAGTATTCTGTAATCGGACTGTAAAAGTTTAAACTCTTCCGCACCTGCGGCATCTTCTTCCTGTACAAGCAAAGCTGCAGGTTCAGAATTCGACCCTGGCAGCATGGGTTTAATAATGCCAAAACCTACGGCAAGAAGTAAAACCACAAATGCGCTTAAAATCGAGAAAAACAAGACCTGACCACGGCTATATAGTTTCATTCGATCCTCCAGAATAGTTATTTTCAGTATAAAGGAAATTTGCCGATAATAGAAGGGATATGCCTAAATTTTTTGTTATTTTATTCATTTTCTTTATAGTTGGCCCGGTTTTTAGCTTTGATCTGCCTGTATCGCGTATATCCGATGACTCGCTTTTAAGGCTCAGATTAAAAGAAACCTGGATTACAGAAACATCTGGAAGAACGCTTTCGCAGCCTTCAAGAACAGAAGTCATGGAAAGCGGAGAAAGAGTACATGTCAGTACGATAGAAGGCCGTGATGAATTCATAGTCCTTTTTTCCAGAGAACTGACACGCGGCGCCAGCATTTCTGAGCGCAGGGGCACAGGTCAGTTCCCGGGATGGGCTCAAGGGTCGTGGATGATTACCCGGCGCAAAGATACGGGAGCCGGTACTCTTGTAAGAATATTCCTGCGAAGCGACCAGAATACGCACATTCAGTTCCGCCATTTTGATGATGAAAAATGCCTTATGGATGCAGTTATTTACGGCGCTTTTCTGGTACGTTCTGTACCGGTAGCAGTGCCTTTGGACCGGATATATACAATGCAGTTAAACGATATTCTGCGCCTTGTTGAGAACAAACTGCCATTACGCTACTTTGAAGCTGATCCGGCAAATTATAGGGATACACGCCGGTTTGTCGAACAGGTCAGAACACACACTAACAGCTTACGATTTGCAGACGACGGAGCGATCGATGAAAACGGAAAATATGTTTTTATAGCGACAAATAATGAGCAAAATCCTGCAACTGCCGGTCTTAATTGCTCCGGATTTGTAAAATGGCTGATAGACGGTATTTTACGCCCTGTTTCCGGCAAAAGAATGCCAATTGCTCCGTTAAAAGCGCCGTTTGGTGAACGCGGTTCGTCATTTACAGTTAATTGGGAAGAAAGACGCGATGTGTTTTTCGGACTTGACTGGATCAGGAACCTTGCATCAGAAGCAAACGGAACACTAAGGTCGCCTTCGTACAGCTCTCTTGAAGAGTTTGAAGTACGCAGTGAAAATTTTTCAGGCATTCTGGTTAATGAAAACAGAACTTTTGTAACTCACAATTACCCCGGGTTTTTAGCAGAAGCCGGATATGGCATAGAAGGACTGCGGCCCCTACTCTATACTCTTGCCATTGATGAACCGTACAGTTTTTATCTTGCAGCCGTAAGCACAGAAATAAGCACTCCTACATCGATAAGGGGAACTCCCCGGCTTAGGCAATATTACCATGTTGCGGCGCTTGTGCCATATTTTGATGAACAGGGAAACTTTAGGATTACTGTATTCGAAAGCGCGACTGAAACCTCGTTTAATTCATTTCGTAACCGTTATCCCGGTCATCATGTTAATTTGGTAAAAATTCCTGTTTCGCCTACTTTCGATCCATGACAAATATCGCTATACTACTCAAATGCGAGATGGCATTGAGGGAATAGCTTTTGATCTGGATGGGACACTCTATCCAAATTACCGCCTTAATATCAGGCTTATCCCGTTTGTATTTAAAGAATTTCGATTGTTAAGCGCCTTTGGCAAAGCAAGGAATATAATACGAAAAGAACAGGAAAATGGTCAGATTCCGCAAGAGGACTTTTACAGGTACCAGGCAGAAGTAACCGCAAAAAAACTTAAGGTTCCATCTGATTCGCTTAAAGAGAAAATTGACCTTTTAATTTACAGGGGCTGGGAACCTTTATTTAAAAACATAAAAATCTTTAAAAATGTTAATGAAACTCTTGCTGGTTTTAGTAAAGCAGGCTATAAACTGGGGGTATTATCAGATTTTCCGCCTGATATAAAGCTGGGATATCTTGGGCTTGCAGGAGGAGAAAGCAGCGGCTACCGCTGGGATGTTATTCATTGTTCCGAGCATTGCGGCGCGTTAAAACCCCATCCCCTGCCCTTTAAGAAATTAGCCGAGGCCATGGCTCTTCCGCCGGAAAAGATCCTTTATGTAGGAAACAGCTATTCCTACGATGTAACAGGCGCAGCCGGAGCAGGCATGAAAACAGCCTGGATAAGGAGAAAATTTTACATAAAATGCAGGAAAAAAGAGCCAAAACCTGATTTTTCTTTCAGTAACTATCGCCAATTGTATAATTTTATGATACAGTAAATATATTGGGTATTATTCGGGAGGGATATAATACTGATGATATTTACAATCGGAAATATAATAACACTAGGGATAGTTGCGTGCTGCCTTATTCTTTACAGGCTGGCAGATAAGAACAACCGTTCGCTGGAAAAGGTAAAAAAATACACAGAAAAGTGTAAAGAAGATATTGCCGTTTATGCAGAAGAAAAAGGCATGGCGGTAAAGAATTTTGGCATTGACCTGGACGTAGAAAAAAAAGCTGCCGCCCAGTTAATGAAGAACATTCAAAAATATACCGACGAAGAGCTTGCCAAAAAATCTGAATCCATTGCAAAAATAGAAGAGCATATCCGCGCTTTTGAAACCTTGCTGGAAGAACTCTTTGGAATGACCGACAGGGTTCAGGAAAATTTAAACCGCATTAAAGATGAATCTGCCTTTGTCGAAAGCACAGGCAGAAAGATAAACGAAGCCAGGGAAAAATTTGAACAGGTAGAAAGAGCGCTTGAAGCTGCCGAAAGAAACCTTGAACAAACCGAAGTACGCCTGGAGAAAAAAAATTACGAATCGATGGAACAGGCTTCACAGGATGTTTTGGCAGCGGTTAAATCGACAGTTTCAGATTTTGAGGCAACAGCGCATGTAATAGAGCGGAAAATAGAAGAACACCGGGAAGCGGTTGTAAAAGTAGAACGTGAACGCGAAGCAAATCTGAATCACGATGTTGAACAGGTAAAGAAACTTCTTAGGGATGTTCTGGAAAATGCGGGAAAACGCGCCGACAAAATGGAAGAAGCCGCTCTTGTTAAACTGCGCGAACAGGCTCAGGAAAGAGTTAATCAGATAAAATCATTCTTTGAAGAAAAAATAAAAACCGCGCAGGATACATTAAAAAATGAACATGGTTCTATTAACGATAAATTAAAAGCAATTCACGATAAATGGAATGCGGAAATACACGAT
>WQXC01000007.1 GCA_009785045.1 Treponema sp.
TTGAACGTGAAAAATACAGCGTCCTTGCAAAAAAAACAGGTCTTGGCGAGGACGAGACAAGAGAGCTCTGCGATTATATTAAAACTCTTTCTCCTTTTCCGGGCCGCGCATTCGCATCAATTTCAAATAAGGTGCGTTATGTTGTGCCGGATATTAAGGTTGTAAGGGACAATAATGAGTTTACCATCAATCTGAACGACGAGGCTTTTCCGGTTCTTGGTATAAATGCAAACTTTGAAAAGTTCGGCGACAGCAAAGATCAGGCAGCGCGTGATTTTGCGCGGGAAAATATCAGAGAAGCGCGGCTGTTCATAAATCATCTGAGCCAGCGCAGTCAGACATTAATCCGGGTTGCAAATGCAATTCTGGAGTTTCAGCGATCATTTTTTATTAACGGTCCAAAATATCTTTCTCCGCTTACGCTAGGCGACATTGCAAGAGAGCTTGATATTCACGAAACAACGGTCTCACGCACCGCAAACGGCAAATATATGCAAACCGAGTGGGGTATCTTTGAAATTCGATACTTTTTTACGAATTCCATAAGCGGAGCAGGGTCTGCAGGTTCACAATTTTCGAAAGAAAGTGTAAAAGAGATGATAAAAGAGATAATTACAGCCGAAAACCGGCTTCTTTCGGATCAGGATATTTCTGACATTTTAAACAAAAAAGGAATTGCGCTAGCACGCAGAACTGTGGCAAAATATAGAGGAGAACTAGATATGGGCTCTTCATACAATCGTAGATTGTATAACCGCTAAGAGACGGAAACAAATTCAGGAGGATTACAATGAACTTAGACATTAAAGCAGTACATATTTCGCTGCACGATGACGCAAGGGAGTATCTAAATAAAAAAATTGAGAGGCTGCGGAATGCCGAAGGCATGATTGTAGACTTGTTAATTACAATAAAAAAAGAAAAAGATTTTAATGTCGATGCCACGGTTAACTTCCGCTGGGGAGTTTCTGTCCATGTCGCGGAGGGAGACTTTGAACTTACAAAAGCCATCGATAAATTAATGGATAAACTTGAAGCAAAGATAACTAAAGAAAAAGAAAAGGTAAAGGAAAAACGGTAGGCTCCTTGGCAAAAAACACCTTCGCGGACAGACTGGACAAAATATACAACTGGATGACTCAGGAGGGCATAGCTCTCATGATGCTGGAAGACACAGAGACAAGGCGGGATCAAAATATCCGCTGGCTTTGCGGTCATCCCGGCGATGCGCTGCTTTTTCTTTCGCCGGAAAAAACACCAGGCTCCGGCGGAAAGGCAATCCTTGCCGCATGGGACATCAATTTGGCAAAATTGTACGCTTCGCAAACCGGCGTGATGATTGCTTCCTACAATGATTTTGACCGCAAGCCTGTTAAAGCAATCGCCGCAGTTGCACAAAAACTCGGCGTTCCATTAGGTTCAAAAATAGAAATACCTTCAGTTACACCCTACCCTGTCTTTCTGGATTATGTCGGTGAATTAACTGACTTTGATATTCTTTGCCGCGAAAACGGCGCTGCTCTGGAAATGAGAAGACTGCGCGCAATTAAAGACGAAGAAGAAATAATAATTACAAAAAAAGCCGCCGGTATTACTAACGAATTAATTGACTCACTGGAAAAAAACGTAAAATCCGGGAAAATAAAAACAGAGGCAGATGCGGCATTATTCATAGAAGTTGAATCGCGCCGGCAAGGATGCGAAGGAACCAGCTTCGGCACTCTTGCTGCAGGTCCGGACAGAAGTTTTGCAATTCATGCCTTCCCCGGCTGGACCGTTGCGCCTTTCGGCACACAGGGACTTTCGATTCTTGATTTTGGCGTTAAACTGGGCGGATACTGCACCGATGTAACCCTCACCTTTGTCCGTGATCTGGATCCCAAACAGGAAAAACTGGTAAACCTTGTAGAGAAAGCCGCAAAGCTTGCTGTCTCAATGGCGCATAACGGAACACGGACAAAGGACATTGCCGCGGCAGTGGACGCGCTTTTTTCCAAATCAAAAAAGAAGATGCCCCATGGGCTTGGACACGGCGTCGGCCTTCAGGAACATGAATACCCCTTAATCAGGAATTCAAGCGAAAACGAGTGGGTATTGGAACCAGGAATGATTTTTACAATAGAACCCGGCCTTTACGACCCCCTATTGGGAGGCTGCCGGCTTGAAAACGACATATTAATTACCGAAACCGGACATGAGATATTAACAACCGCCCGCATTATACGGCTCTAGAACAATTTTCCAAAACACGCTATTCTTAAGATAATTATGAAAGTTTGGGTAAAATTATTAATCGGCTCCTTTTTGGGAATGGTAATTGGCTTTCTCCTGCCAAACAACGAGAGCGTTTTTGCGGCTCTTTCCTGGCTTGAAAGACTTGCTCTTGGCGTTGGAAGATACGCGGTCATCCCTGTTTTGGTATTTTCACTTACAGTTGCAGTGTACGAACTCCGCATGGATGAGCAGTTCTGGCCAATGGTTCTAAAAAACTTCATTTTCATTGTCGCAGCATCTGCTTTTGTTATTTTTTCCGGCATTGTAGTAACAATAATATTTTCGCCCGGCAGAATCCCCATAGAAACAGTAGAACAGCTTGAAGTACTGGGATTAAGTATCGGGGATAATATACTCGATATATTCCCGCCAAATATGTTCAGCGTGCTTGCAACCGGAGGAATATACCTTTTTCCAGCATGTGTATTTGCATTCTTCCTTGGCATGGGATTAAATTACGACAGAAATTATTCCAAACCGGTAATCTCGCTGGTAGATTCGCTTTCCCGTATTTTCTACCACATTGCTTCTTTCTTTTCAGAAATCCTCGGATTCATACTGATAGTTCTTGCAGCGTTCTGGGCAGTTCGTTTCGGCGACATATTGCAGGCAAAAGTATACAGGGATTTAATCATTCTTCTTGGAGTATTCAGTATAATTTTATGTTTTGGCATCATGCCTCTTTTCCTTTATTTATTAAAGCCAAAAACAAACCCTTGGCGCGTACTGTACGGTTTTCTGGGTCCGGCAATAACCGCTTTTTTCTCCGGAGATGTTAATTTTTCCATTCCGGTTCTTCAGCGCCATTCAAAAGAAAACTTCGGCGTAAGGCGGCGTTCAAGCGCATTGTCTCTTACATTGTTTGCAACCTTCTGCAGGTGCGGCAGCGCAATGGTCGCAGCGTCAGCATTCATCGTAATAATAAAATCATATTCGTATCTAAGAATCGGTACGCTCGATTTATTTACAATCGGCTTATTCGCCTTTGCAATTTCTTTTGTTCTTGCGCGCCATCCCGGCGACGGAGCATTCATCGCTCTTGCGGCTCTTTGCCTTACGTACGGCAACGGCGAATACCGCGCAGGTTACCTGATCTTAAAGCCAATGGCTTTTTATCTTGTAGCAGTAGGCACATTTATAGACGTAATGCTTAATGCCTTTGGCACCTATGTAATAGCCAGAATGAACGGCTTTATAGAGGAAAAAAACCTGGTGCACTTTATATAAAAAAACACCTCTCACACAGGTACACAAGCACAGTAAATGCTAAGGAAGAATTGGAGTGAAGGATCTAATAGCGCAAGGTATCGCTATTCTTTGTAAAAACGATAATGATATTAACCGTATAATCGATTCGCGCCGTGATATTATTATTTCTTTACTTGAACGCTACATAAACGAAATAGAAACATTTAACCCTGCATACGGTCTTGTCGGAACAACAGACACAAATGAACTGATAATAAAACATATACTGGATTCCCTCGCGCCGCTGGGTATAATAACCCGTCTCCTTAATCAGTGTGATACTCTCCCGCGTTTACAGCTCGCCGATGCAGGTTCCGGCGCAGGACTGCCAGGTATTCCGCTGGCAATTGCCCTTTCAAACTGCGATTTTACACTGATAGAAAGAATGGGACGCAGAGCCGGTTTTTTACTGAACACAAAAGCTGTACTGGCTTTGACAAATATTAATATAGAAGAAAATGAGCTGGAAAAAACCAGAGACAGCCGCTTTAAATTAATCACTTTTCGCGCATTTAAACCACTGGAACCCAAATTATTAAAAGCGCTTTTCCGTGTTTGTGAGCCTGACGGCATTATTGCCGCTTACAAAGGCAAGCGTGAAAAAATAGAAGAAGAAATTGCTCCGCTGGAAAAGCACTGCGGCAAATGGGAAGCGCTGCCCTGCCCCGTACCGTTCCTGGACGAGGAAAGGCATCTATTGGTTATAAAGCCAAAAACATGATATATTGGTACTAAAGTATAGTTTTAAAAATGCCGATAATTGGCTGAGGGGACTAATGTCATATAAAGACGCATCATCCACATACAAAGAGACAAAAGTTAAAACTGCCGGTCAGGGGCAGCTTATCGTCATGCTGTATGACGAAGCCGTCAAACAAATGACCATGGCGACAGAACTTCTGGAATTAAATCAAGGCGACAAAAAAGACCCCGGCAGAATAGAGATAATATCCAAAGCTATCCTAAAAACAGAAGAAATTATAACAGAATTGATGGTTTCGCTTGATTTTGAGCAGGGCGGCGAAATATCCAAAAACCTTTTCTCCCTGTATACATGGTTTAACAGAGAACTTGTAGAATCACATATCAGCCAGGATATAAACAGAATGCTAACGGTAAAGAACATGCTTGCCGATTTAAGAAATACATGGAGTGCAGTCGCCAATCAGAAAATGACTGAAAAACCAAATCGTGAGGCAATTGGACTAAACATTGCCGGCTAACCAGAAAAGGGAGGGATTATGGCCACTTTAACAGAAGAAAGAACAACAACCAGTATTGATTCTGCAGAGCTTGCGCAGAGGGTCGCAATTTTAAAGCGTTTTAAGACATTGCTTTCTCAGCAAAGGGAAAGGTTTCGCTCATATCTTGATTTATTGGATAAACAGCAAAACGTAATTGAATCAGGCAGCGCAGAAGATCTTTTAACTTATGTAGAAATAGAAGAAAAAATTGTCGCCGATATTTTCTCGATTCAGAAAGTAATTGATCCGCTCGAAGAAATGTACAATGCGGTTATATCGGGGCACAGTCAGTCGAATTACAATCAGGAAGAAGTTCCTGGAATCAAGGCATCGCTGGAAAAACTTAAAAGCGAAGCTGTTATGCGGTCAACCAAGAACAAAGAACTGCTTTCCAAACGCATGCTGGAACTCCGTCAGGAAATTACAACGCTGCGGAATAATCCATATGCGGCAAGCGGCAGAAGCGCATACGCTAATTCCAACAAAGCATCATTGGTGGATCTGCAAGGCTAAAAACAGGCTAAAAGCCGCGATTGCTTAAATCCCTTATAAAATACAGATAGATCTCCGGGACATCAATTCCGGAGATTTTTCGTTTTTTACTGTCAACAATTTCTGCATGCGATATACCTGTAAATTTTGTAATGTTACCGCTCCATATCGAAGAAACTTCGCTTACAACTCCGTCATTAACTCCGCTTCTCCTTTTTATCTGCAGGAAACTGTTAAAGAACATAAGATCGTCAAAAGCATTTCTCATTGTAGAATAAATGCTCTGGTAAAATACATTTGGATCCATTTTTACCAGTTCGTTAAATTCGCTCATTTTTTCTGTAGTTAACTGGTAATTAACATTGTAAATATCCGGGTTTGTATCTCCCCATAATTCACCGATAACGCGCATAATGTTCTTACCCATTTTTGAATGAACAATTTTTTTGCTGAATATTAAATCCGCCAGTTCCGAGCCGTGATGAGGCGTAGAAACCGTGGTCAGGCTTGCAACTTTATCTCCGTAATCGTACTTCCAGATTAGATAACGCGAATCTATGCCGCCTTTGGAATGAGCAATGATATTAACTTTTTCGCTCTTTGTTTCAAGCAGAATATTGTCTATCGTTGATTTAAGAATTTCTGCATTCGTTTCATAACTGCCCCACGCATCAGTATTTCCATAATAAACATTAATTCCGGGATCTTTTAATACCTTTGGAATCCTGCCCCAAAAATCAATAATACTTCTTCTGTCGTGCGCAAAAATCCCATGAACAAGCACAACCGGATATTTAATGTTTATATTATTTGATTGATCAGACTTCTTTGGCGTATTTGCACAACCAGCTAGAAAAATTATTAATAAAGAAACAGCCAAGATTTTTCTCATAGGATAGTGGACGATACGGGATTCGAACCTGTGGCTTCTACCGTGTGAAGGTAGCACTCTAACCTCTGAGTTAATCGTCCTATAAGCCTGTTATCCTACTCGGCTTTTAGCGCATCATCAAAAGCAACATCCGAAGGAGAGAAATTAATATTCTTTACGAACTCACAGGCATCTTTAGCGCCAATTTCCCTGTTCATGCCGGAATCTTCCCATTCAACCGAAAGCGGTCCCTTGTAGTTGATTGCGTTTAACTCGCGGATAATGCTCTCAAAGTCAACGTCGCCATGACCCGGCGAACGGAAGTTCCAGCCGCGTTTGACATCGCCGAAAGCAAGAAAAGAGCCAAGGATTCCGGACTTACCGTCCAGGGTCACTGCCACGTCTTTTACATGAACATGAAGAATATGTTTATGGAAATCACGAATAAAAAGGTGCGGAGTAATACCCTGCCAGACAAAATGGGAAGGATCAAAATTAAAACCAATAGTTTTGCGGTTTTTAAATTCCTTTAATAGCCGCTCGGCAGTGTAGTAATCAAATGCAATTCCAGTAGGATGAACTTCCAGCGCAAACTTAACGCCGTTTTTATCGAACTCGTCAAAAATTGGAGTCCAGAGTTTAATTAATTGCGCATAAGCATCACTAATCATCTGCTCTGTGGTTGGAGGAAAGGAATACCAGTAAGCCCAAACAGGACTGCCCATAAAACCAGTAACAGTTTTTATACCCAAATTTTTTGCAGCGGCTGCAGCATACTTCATTTCCTGGATTGCCCATTTGCGGATATCTTCAGGTTTTGATGAAACATTAGAAGGCGTAAAGCTGGCAAGACGCGGGTCGGAACTGTCGCTGACACACTGACCCATTAAATGGGTGCCGATAGCAAGCGCTTTAAGACCGTGGGTTTTTAAGATATTTTTCCGTTCTTCTGCATATTTGGCATCGGTTGCCGCTTTTTTTAATTCAAGATGATCACCCCAGCAGGCAATTTCAATCCCGTCATAACCAAAGGATTTTGCTTTTTCACAAAATTTCTCGAAAGGCATGTCTGCCCACTGTCCAGAAAATAAAGTTACCGGTCTTGACATATATATTCCTCCTAATTTATTAAATACCTTTGACGAAAGCCACTTGGCTATAATAGAATAATAATAAATAAATATCAAGAGATAATCCAGGAGAGTTAATGAATGCAAAAAACCGCCGGCGCCGGCAATCGATTTTACCGGTAATACTCATGACAGCGGCTCTTCCGGCTCTTTGCGGGCTTTTTTCCGGCTGTTATACCGCAACTCAGGGTTTAATAATGCTTGGTTATCTGAACCAGGCTGTTCCTCTGGAAAAAACCGGCGATGAAGCATTTATACGGCTTGTTAACGATATCCGTTTATATGCAACTAATGAACTGGGTCTTTCAGAAAGCCGCAATTACACCAAATTCGTAGAACTCGACCGGGATTATCTTGCTGCGGTGGTTTCCGCATCGGCAAAAGATTCCTTTCGACGCCATGAATGGAATTATCCAATTGTGGGGAAAATGCCGTACAAGGGGTTTTTCGACATTAAGGACGCGCGCAAAGAACGGGCAAAACTGGAGAAAAAAGACCTGGATGTCTGGATACGAAGCGTAGATGCCTTTAGTACATTGGGATGGTTCAGAGATCCGCTTTATTCATACATGCGCCATTACTCTCCGGCGCGGCTGGCAGATCTTATTATCCACGAACTGGTTCATGCCACAGTATTCATAAAAGGACAGGTGCAGTTTAACGAAGAACTTGCTGAGTTTATAGGCAGCGAAGGAGCGCGGCTTTTTATGGAAAAGCGTTATGGCAGAGAATCCGATGAATACCGGGAAATGCTATTATCTTCTGAAAACAGCAATAATTACGTAACATTTATACAGGAATTAATCGCTGAACTTGATGTCCTTTATTCAGACAGCAGCATTACCGCTGCTGAAAAACTACAAAAAAAAGAATTAATAATAAACACAGCAAAAGAACGGTTTAACAGCGAATATGAAAGCCGTTTTTCCAACGATAATTACAGAGGTTTTCTGGAATTACCGGTTAATAATGCATACCTGGAACTTTTCCGGCTATACTATACCGACGATAATTTTTATGCAGATTTATATGAAAGTTCCGGAGAAAACCTTCCGGCGCTAATCGCAGCGGCAAAAACAATAACCAAAAAAGGCGGCAATCCCAGAACCCAGCTTGAAAATGCGCTTTTAAAATAAATCAGCGGTAGTATAATTCTTCGTAAATTCTTGCTGCACCCAATACCCTCTTGCCGTAGTCTCTGGTTTCATAAATTGCCACCGTTTCCACAAACAGATCAATGGGCAGCCTGCTGGCATTACGCCATCTGCGCACACGGTTTTGTCCGCCGTTGTAAGCCATCAAAGCAAGCATAGTATCGTCCAGCCGTTCCCGCAGAAGATTAAAATAAAAACAACCCATGTGAATATTCAGGGAAGGATCTGTGGAGTCAATGCCATTATCGGGGTCATTATAATTTGGGCCTCCAGCGCGCCGCAGCCTGTCTGCCACATCTATCGCAGTATTCGGCATAAGCTGCATTAACCCAACTGCTCCAGCGCGTGACACAACAGCGCTTTGAAACGCGCTTTCTGTGCGGATAAGGCCGAAAAGCAGCGATGGCGTAATGTTAAACTCCTGCGCATACATTTCTGTTAATTCCAAAAACGGCTGCGGAAACATTAGCTCCCAGTTGCGTCTGTCATTGCGATAGCCGTCCAGGAAAATGTAGAGCGAAGCAATTCTCATGGATTGAGGAATCATACCCTCTGCATTAAGAGCATAGGAAACAGCGCGCAATTCATCCGGCGCTAAATCCCTTTCCATCGATCTGATATACGGAACAGACAACCCTGCAGCTCCATTACTAAAAAAGCCCAAAATAAACTGGAGCGCCTGCGATTGCCCGGAAGACTCAAAGGAATTATTGCCGGAAACAGATTCGTTCGTTAACTCAAGAAACGGCTGATCCAAAGCGTCCGCGCTTAATGATCTGTAATAAAAAGACAGTATAGCAAAAACAACACCTGTATCATAAGCAAAACGATAATACGCCAAAGCGTCTATACTTTCTGTATTTAATACCTGCGCAGCAAGCCGCATATCTGCTGCCGAAAGATAGCTATATTCAATTGTGCGGGCAATAACCCATGCATAACTGATTTTTGATGCAGACGCGCCTGTGTCCTTTATCAGATTAAAAGTTCTTATAACATTATTCCATTCGCGCCCGGATACAAGTTTGTGTAAAAATCTTTCCAGTATGTTATCGTAATAGCTTCCCCTGTTCCAGTCCGGAACATACTGCTCCAGCCTTCTAATAAAATTAACGGATTGCCCGGTAATTGTTATATCCAAAACATACCAAATGCAAGCATCAAGCTGTTCGCCGTTGGGTGCATATTTCATAGCGCGTTCAAAGAGCAGAGCGCTTTGAGCATTCTGACCGCCAACTCTGCGGGTAATTCGCGCAGCGTAAAACAAAAGACTGTATCGTATATCTGCAAACGGATCAGTATCGGAAACTGCATTTTTAGGCAGGTTTTCATCCCACTGTAAAAAAAGAGAAAGTCCTTCGCTGCCGGACTGTGTGAATAAAAAAGCTCTTCCCAAATCGTTTACAAGAACAGGGTATTCAATGAATAAATCCGGTATTTGTTCCGGCCAGACGCCATCGGTCTGAAAAGCGCGGAAAAAATTTAATGCATCATTGTACCTTAACCCAAAAACAGCATGGTGCCCGTCAATGGCGGCGGCTTCATTTTCAGTAAAAAAATTATCCTGTTTTTCGCATTCCCGTAAGACATAAAGCCTTGCTTCCCTGTAAGACACAGAGTTTTGTTCCTGCCCCAATAAAAACGATAACGCTTTTTTTCTGTCAGGCGCAGAAGAAACATCAAAAGCCACCGCCCAAAAGCCAAACGCTTCCCGGCGGACATTTTCCTGCGCTTTGCGCGAAAGTTCAGTCCCCTGCGACATTAAAACAGCAAGTTCTTCGGCAGCAGCGCGCCGGATATACTCATTGGGAGCTAAAAGAGCTTTTTCGAATAATCTAATTCTTTCGGCTTCGTTATCGGAAATCAGCAAACCCTGATAAAATTCATTATATTGAGCCTGCGATACGCATGAGAAGACCAACAGAGAAAATAATAAAAAAGCGAAGAGTTTCACAAAACGAAACCACATTAATTTCTTGGAGGAATACGAATAGTCCTGCCGGAAATTATCAAGTTTGGATTACGAATACCGTTATGCTGTGCAATCCTTGGGTACAACCAGGGGTTCCGGTAAAATGCTTCGGCTATATCCCATAATGTATCACCCCAGCGAATTGTATAATTAACACCTTCTCTTGGAATGGTTGCAGGAACATTGTATGACGCAACCGGCGGGTTACGCCTGCTTGTCGAGGTTTGCTGTCTCGGCGGCGGCGGAGCTGCTGGCGCCTGAATAACTGGCGGCGGCTCAACTCTTTGCTGGACAGGCTCAACCTGTCTTACAGGTTCCGGCTCTGGTTCGGGTTCAGGCTGCCTTTCTGGCTCAACTGGCCTTACAGGCTCAGGAGCTTTTGGCTGCTCTACAACTTTTTCTGCAGCAGGTTTACCGTCTTTATTGAACCATGAACGTACAACATCCATACCGCCAAAGAAGAACAGCCAACCGGCAAGAAGTCCTAAAATAAGGAGTATAACAAGAACGATAAAAATCCATGCATTGGAAGATTCTTCTTCCCTGACCTTCTCGGCTTGATTGTACAGACCTGAAGGCGGCTCCTCGTTTGATTCCAGTTCAAAGTCGGGAATTTCCATATCACGCGAAGTTTCATCCAGTGATTTTAAGGAAACAGTAAGAATATAATGTTCGCCGCCGGCGCTTGTATCAAGGTCTATAGCATCGGCAACAATTTCTCCGTTTGTATTGGAAGAAACTACCATTTCGATGGAAGGCTCTCCTTTGGGTTTATGTTTAATATTTTCAACGACCAGACTGCCAATATACTGAGCATCCGTCATTACGCTTGCCGGACTTCTATAAAGATCAATCTGAACACTGGGTTGATTGTCGTGAACTGTGGTAAGAATTAACCTTTTTTTTATCGAAGAGAACTCTTCCATGATGGGATAAAATTCTCCGTTGGCGATCTTAAGACCAATGTTTGATGCCATTGAGCCAGCTCCTTTTTTCCGGACATTAAAACAGACCTGTTTTAAGTTTAAACGGTAAATTTGCCTTCTGTCAAGAGAAAACCGCCGTGTTTTCACAATTTGTTCCCCTGTTTTAGCCACTTTTCGTTAATATTAACGATATTACAGATAAAACCAGTATCAAAAAACCAAAAAATATCCGATAATAGAAGACATGAGTCCCGTATTGATTGGGGTAATTGCCCTTTTATTAGTAGCAACTGTAGTAGTTCTGGTAATGAGCCAAACTCGCGGCAAATCATTTGGTTCTGCCAGACTTTCCAAAGATCGCGAAGTAGCGGTAAAAGAAGCGTCAAAGCGGTTAGCTCAGAACCCCAATGATCCTGAAGCGCTGTATATCATTGCAAGCGCATATTTCGATGAACAAAACTGGGATAAAGCCCTAAAAGCATATGAATCCGTAGCTGATCAAATATCTATTAACAGAGTACAAGGAATCGACAATTTTGAAGTTTTCCTGCGAATGGGTATCTCTGCAAAAAAACTCAATCTATTGGATCAGGCTTACAGAGGCTTTTCGATGGCAAGAACCTTCAGGCAGGATAACTTTGAAGTAAATTACGAGATGGGCGCTCTGGAATTTGACAGAAAAAATTATGAAAAAGCAGTTCAGCTTTTACAGCAGGCCAGAATCCAGGACCCGGACAGCCCGGCAGTTTTACGATATTTGGGGCATGCTCTTTTCAGATTAAAAAAACCAAAAGAAGCTATGAGTTTTATCCGTAAGGCAATAGATCTTGCCCCGGAAGACAAGGAATCGCTGTACACATTGGCAGAATGTTATCACGAGGCAAATCAGACAGAACAGGCTTTACGCATATTCAACCATCTGCGGGCAGACCCGGCAATGGGACCAACCTGCTGTCTTACTGCAGGAACCATTCATCTGGAAACAAGACAATACGAAGCGGCTATCCAGGATTTTGAAATCGGACTAAGACACGTAAATATCAAAGCTGATATTCTGGCTGAATTACGCTACAAACTTGCAACTACACTTATAAAGTTAAATGAAATCAGCAAAGCTATCCCTCATTTAAAACAGCTTCAGTCTGAAAACCCTTCATACAAAGATGTTAATGTGCTTTTGGGAAAATACATTGAATTAAGCGCCAACCGCAACTTGCAAATTTTCCTTATGGGCTCCTCGGCAGATTTTATCGCGCTTTGCCGCAAAATAGTAATGACCTATTTTGGAAGAGCAAAGGTAAAAATTACAAATATAACTGTCAATAAAGCCGAATGGGCCGATATCCTGGCAGAAGTTGATACATTTAAATGGTCAGACATCATCATGTTCCGGTTTATCAGAACACAAGGTTCAATTGGAGAACTTATTGTCAGAGACTTCCATTCACACCTGAAGGATGTAAAAGCCGGAAAGGGTATTTGCATCACTGTAGGTCAATACACAGACGAAGCAAAAAGGTATACAGAAGCAAGACTTATCGACTTAATCGAAAAAGATAAGCTTCAGCAAATCCTTAATTCACTGGATGCAAAAACCGCTGCCGTAAAAAAATAAAACTACGTTTTTATTCACTGCTTAAAAACTTCAGGTAAATTAATAAAGGCAGATGATCGCTGAACCCCAACCCTGTCTTTGGATTATATGGCACTGGTATCCCGTTTGAATTTGCAAAAGGTTCAAAATTCGCAACATAAGCTCTCTCATAATTCCAGCCGGAACCATTAAAAAAATGATGAGACAATAAAATGTTATCGATTGTTTCCCAGTTGTACCGGTAAAAATAGGAACCATTATCCAGCTCGCGTACCCAGGGAGAAAACAAAGAAATTGTCCCCTGCGGAAAATGACTGGAAACCGGGGGTTTATTGCCGCTTACAACTATAAAATCCTTTTGCCCTGTAGATTTTACATTGGACAGAATAGCGCTGTACGGATCATCAGGAAGCAATGCGCAGACAATGTTTGAACCCCGCCTGTAGAATTCATCATGATTTTCGTTTAAGTCCCCTGCGACAATTAAACCTGTGTCAGGTTCAGTTTCCCATAGCTCCCTAATCCTGCGTAAAATAACTCTGGCTGACGCTTTGCGGACATCTTCTGTCTCGTCATCACCGCCGATTTTTGATTTCCAGTGACAGGTAAAAATAACAAAACTCCCTCCTTCTGTAAGTATTCTGGTTTCCAGAACAGGACGGGGCGTAACATCACCGTTAATAGCGATGGAATGAGTCCTTGATTCCATCAGCGGAAAACGGCTTAGAATGCCCAACCCTACTGCCGCATTCGGGTTATTGGCAAAATGACTCCACGCATAATCCTGGGACAGTGCAGTTGCAAAGTCTTCCAGAATCTGGTGTGATTCAATCTCCTGAAACAGAATAATGTCCGGTACAGGCGTTAATCTGCCAATAGCCGCAGCCATGGAATTAATCCTGCCCAGGTACTTTTCTGTTGACCAGCCGGCAGATTGAAGGAATTCATCGTATTCATAACCGTTATCCACGCCGTCAAACAGATTATGAACATTCCAGGTCATAAGGGTGATGTACCCGGAATCATCGGGTACCCCCGGTTCCAGGACAGTGCATCCTGACAGAACCAGGATAAGCGCCAGAAGAAGAGCTCCCCGGGGTAAAATTAGGGAGCCAAACAAGTATCTTTTCATAACAACCTCCAAAAATTGATATACTATATATGGGATCGAGAGTGCCATTTTGCTTGACCGAAAATGAAAAAAAATTGAAAAAAAGATGAAAAAACCCGCAGTTTTTCCTATTGACACTATTTTCGATTTTTAGTAGTCTGAAAGTCCCGTTACGAAAGAAATATAGAAAAGGTGTTATAAAGGTTATTGATATGAAGACAGTATTTGCAAAACCCGCATCTGTGGAACGTAAGTGGTATATCCTTGATGCCGAGGGAAAGGTCCTGGGCAGAGTGGCAGCCAAAGTCGCTTCCATTGTCAGGGGCAAAAACAAAACTAATTTTGTACCCCACCAGGAAATCGGGGATTTTGTTGTAGTAATAAATGCGGATAAAATCGTTGTAACCGGCAGAAAAGCCGAGCAAAAGATGTATTATCGTCATACTGGTTATGTCGGCGGACTTAAAGCCAATAATTTCGAAGCTGTAATAGCTAGACATCCGGAAATGCCGCTTGAAAATGCCATAAAAGGCATGCTTCCAAAGGGGCCGCTAGGCAGAAAAATGGCTAAAAACGTAAAAATCTATGCCGGAACAGAACATCCGCATGCCAGCCAAAAACCAGTGCCGATTGAGGCGTAAGAGGGAATATGATTAAGAATCTTGGAATAGGTACAGGAAGAAGAAAAACTTCGGTAGCCCGGGTTTATGTACGGGACGGAAGCGGCAAAATCGTTATAAACGGCAAAGAATTGGCTGTTTATTTCCCGCAGGGTGAACACGCGCAAATGGTTCGCCAACCCCTGATGGTAACCGCAAGCGAGAATAAATACGACATTTTAATTAATGTTTACGGCGGCGGCAACAATGGCCAAGCCGGCGCATGCCGTCACGGACTTTCAAGAGCGCTCTGCCAGGTTGATCACACCAATTATGCCAGCTTACGCAGTAATGGGTATCTTACCCGCGACCCGCGCATGGTTGAACGCAAAAAATACGGACGCCCCGGAGCCCGCAGACGCTTCCAGTTCTCAAAACGCTAAAGTTTTGTGTCTGAAAACGAAAACGATACTACCACAGCATTTTTACGTGCAGAAAAGACCGCTCTTCGCTTAATCGCAAGAGCGGAACAGTGTACAAACGGTCTGGCGCGCAAACTGGAAAAGCGCGGGTTTGACTCTGCCTGCATCGGCGAAATTATTACAAAGCTTACAGAACTAAAACTGCTCGATGATCATCGTTTTGCCTGTTTTTGGCTGCGCTCCCGCTTGCGCCTTACCCGCAGTCCGCGGCAGCTCCTTTCTTCCCTTTGCGCGCGCGGCATAGACCGCGACGACGCAGAAACCGCTTTTAAAACTGTGTTAGATCAGGACACTGAACTTGCTCTTATAAAAAGATATATCAAAAAATACGCGCGAAAGATACGCGGCAAAGACAGACTCTCTATAAAATATTTTTTAAAAGGCGAAGGGTTTTCTGCAAATGTAATACAGCAGTTTCTTGATGAAGAATAGTTTTATAAAAATAAATAATTCTTTGCCAATCCATAATATCTTTATTTATTCAGGATAATTCTTGCAGTAAATCTGACAAGGAAGAAAATAATTACCATCACCAGAATTGGAATTATTATATTAATGAACAGGAAGATAATGAAGTAATTAATAACATCTCCTATTATATCATTACCTAAATCTCTGGCTCTTGGCATAAAGTTGATGATTGAGTTTCCTGTCCTTCGTGTTCTTAGAATGTCATCTTCCATGGTTTTGGCGATCTTTCCTTTTTCCTCGATAGATGCAACAAGAGTATTAACATTTTTGGCGAATATTTTATCGCCCAGGAAAGACGATGCATGAATGGATGCCGGAATGGCAAGCGGGATAACAAAACTGATTAATAAAGTTACAATAACTATCTTGTGTATCTTAGCCTTGTCCTTGCAAGTCCAAAGGGTAACAATTGCAATTAATATACAGAGCGGAATTAATAAAATAAAGGCAAGCAGCCCAAAAGTTGACAGTAGAATTTTTTCGAAAGTAACGGCGGAGTACGCCCATAAAAGCATATCGGAAACCTTGTTTAAAACACTATCAACCGGAGCAAGAAATTCCATAGGATTTACAGATGATTCAATAAAGAAATTGCCTCTTACCTGAGCGGATTGCAATACATTAATAACGCCGTTCATTGTTTTTAAGACTGCCCATATATCCAGAATCTGCCGGGATTTGCCGGAAAGCGCGCCTTGAATGCCTTTTTCGGATACAGCCTCCGGTACTAAAAACGAGGATACAGGTCCTCTTGGTCTGGACAACAAAGCCTGCGCGCCGGATTGAGCGCTCAGCGGATCCTTAGCATCCTGGGCTGTTTGGGTGTTTACAGACTGGCATGATATTAGTCCAAAAAAAAGCGACCCGCAGCCGATTACTATCAATAAAATTGTAAAAATTAAATACTTTGATTTCATACCTTATTTAATTATAGTGTAAAATTGCATATTTAGCCATACGGCAGATTATGCCGATTTTTAAAGTATGATAATCGGTCTTACAGGAACATACTGCTCAGGAAAGAACCATATTGCCGCTTTACTTGAAGCGCGGGGGTATCCTGTCCTGGACGTTGATAAACTGGGTTACCAGGCGCTGGAAACAGAAAAAGAAGCCATTTTAGCCCAATTTGGGGAAGGGTGCCTGACACCGGAAAACGGCGCTTTGGACAGGCGTAAGCTAGGACAGATCGTTTTTGGAAACTCCGAAAAATTAACGGCTCTGGAAGCCATAATCCACCCTGTAGCGAACCGCATGACCGAAGAATGGATTGCGGGCCAAAACAAGCCATGCGTGGTAAATGCTGCCCTGCTCCATCGTTCTGCGGTCTTTAAAAGGCTAAACCGCCTAATCCTAGTTAAGGCGCCGTTTGTAACGCGATTAATCAGGGCAAAGCGGCGGGACAGGTTATCCTTACGGGAAACGTTAAAACGTATGGCAAGCCAGAAGGATTTCAATGCTCAATATTTATCAATAAACGCCGAAATTTATATAGTAGAGAACTCAGGTTTACATATTAAGCCTGATCCGTCTTGCAGCCGGGAAATAAACTGGTCTAAAAAACTGGAAAACCGGATTGATATGTTTATAAAGGGGATTAATTGAATATGGAAAAAGAAATGAAAAAACTGCTTTTGGTTGCTGTGTCCGTAGGTGTCTTTTTACTGGTAACCGTAACTGTCGCGATAATTATTTTAACGCCCAAGGCGCAAACACAGGAAACGTCTTTTTCTTCATCCGTTCCCTATACCGGCACAAGAGCGCCTGTCCAGGAAATAATGCCTCCGCAGCCTGCGGTAATAAGTATGCCGGAGCCGGTTTTTAGCCTGGATAACGATGTGCCTGCTATTGCTGATACAGATAACGGAGACAGCCTGACAATTCAGATTCCTATGCCGTCTACAGCCGCTGTCCCGGATACCGCTTTACAAAGCCAGCAGACCGGCGCAACACCGCAGACTACAGCCAGAGCGCAGGAACCTGCAGTTGCAGCACCTGCGGCAGCTCCTTCACAGAGTACAGCAAGACCTGCAGCACAGACTCAGCCTGCGGCTTCCAGAACAACACAGACTGCCAGAACTCCTGCAACTCCAGCAAGACCGGCTACAACAGCAAGAACAATAAATGATTATTGGGTGCAAACAGGCGCTTTTTCCGCTCAGGTAAGAGCAGAAGATGCCAGAGAATTACTTGCCGCAAAAGGTATTACATCGATAATTGAAAACCGCGAAATAAACGGCAGACTCTGGTACCGCGTACGGCTAGGTCCATACACATCTGAAAGAGAGGCGAACCATTGGCTGGAAATCGTCAAATTGATTGACGGCTTCAGCGACAGCCAGATTCGCCAAACTGTCAGACAAAACTAGAACATTAAGCTATTTTTTTCCGGACAGCAAATCTGGCAAAAACACCCACATGTTGTGAGTTTTGATCTACGTTTGATGTCTCTAACTTATTATTGGCATATGAGTATTTCACACCCACTAAACATCCGGTTTTATCTCCGCCAAGGTCAAAAGCAAAGTAGGCATTCCATGCAAACCCTGAATCACTCTTATAAAATGTCAAACCACGAATATCAGTAATATTTGATACCCATGAATACCCGACTGATGCGCCTAATTGAAGAAGCGGTATTGGATAAAATATTACACCAGGTCCAATTAAAAAAGAATTAAACTGTATATAGTTATAACTATCAGCTATTCTATGACCCAATCCGCTAAAATCGGCTACAACATATAACGGAATATTCCCAAAAGGTCCAAATCCTGCCTTTAAACCAAATTCTACTCCAGTTTCCTCAATACTTCCTTCTTTTTTGATTTCTTTAGCAAAATCTATTCCATCAATTTTTGTCCATCCCTTTCCAACACCCGCGCCAACATCAAAATAGAATCCTTGCGCAGAAACCGACACAGAAACGATTACAACAAGCGCCATCAGAATAATTGTCTTTTTCATTTAGTCCACCCTTAAAATTAAATTTGTAGAATCTACATGATTCTAATATAATAATTAAATAGTATAAAAACAAAACAAACAATAAAAAAATTAAAATATATTTTTTATTTTTTTTACGACTGCAAAATTCGCTTAAAAAAGCGACAATAAACCTCTTGTATATTAAAAAACAGCCATGATATTATTAAAATCTACAAAGCCAAAAAAATGCCATTCGCTGCTTGACCTCATTTTTAAATTAAGTTATCATTGGCTTTACGGGCTGCTTTAATGGAGCGGCGTGAACAGTGCCTTCTGGAGCGGTGTCCGAGTGGTTGAAGGAGGCGGTCTTGAAAACCGTTGAGCCGCAAGGCTCCGTGGGTTCGAATCCCACCTGCTCCGTAACGGTATAATTTAATACTGTTTAGTAAGCATCCTGTTTGGGAAAGATTTAACAATAGCGTTGGTGGGATTCGAACCGCAGCGCTCCTGTTATAATTCCAAGGCGAATGCCTTGCTAAGAAAAAGCGGCGCATGGATGCGCCGGGAGCGCGAAGGCGGCCTGGAAGCCTGAGGCAGGATGCCGAAGGCTGGAAGGGAATCCCACCTGCTCCGTGATTAAAAAATTATTCCTTGGAGCGGTGCGAGAGAGGCCGAATCGGGCTCCCTGCTAAGGAGTTGTGCCCCGCAAGGGTACCGAGGGTTCGAATCCCTCCTGCTCCGTAACGGTAAATTTTTATTACCGTTGAATTAATTTCCTGTTCGGAAAAATTTTAGCAATGGCGTTGGAGGGATTTGAACCGTAGCGCTCTTGTTAAAATCCCAAGGCGAAAGCCTTGCTAAGAAAAAGCGGCGCATGGATGCGCCGGGAGCGCGAAGGCGGACTGGAAGCCTGAGGCAGGATGCCGAAGGCTGGAAGGCGAATCCCTCCTGCTCCGTGTTTTTATTGAAGCTGTAGCTAAGCTGGATATAGCATCAGATTGCGGATCTGAAGGTCGGACGTTCGAATCGTCTCAGCTTCAAAAAATGAAAAAACACTTGCCATTGGCTTGAAATAATGCTATACTGTATAAACGTATAGATGTTATTTTGATTGTTAGGCGTGGGCAAACCAGCCAAAGGAACGAGACAATGGATTTTAAAATTTCAGATGATATCTATAAAAGGTACATACAACGAAGTGAAAATAATTATCCTCAAAACTCTCGCATAAGACCGGATGACATGGATTTTATTGATGCTTTATTGTCTGTTGACATGACAGCAACTCCCGAAGGCCGGGATATACTTGAGGCAATCAGCAAGCTTGATTAACATGGAAAATATCACAAAAATATCAAATGACATCAACGATTTTCCTATCTACTCGAATATTGATAAAGTCATGATTGACAGAATGTGTTTAAAAATGATAGATCTACTAGGCAATCTTTCATCAGTATTACATATAAATACGACCGAAATCATATATCAAAAAGATACACTAATAGAAATATTTGAAAGAATTGAAAAGCGTCGAATTTATTTTCATGTTTTTTACAAGGGATGTAAAATGGGTGAATTGAACGAAGGTGCGCTGCTTTGTTTTTGGATAGCAAAATTACATCCTTTCTATCATCCAGGAATTGATACTATAAAACTAAATTCAAAAATTGCCGTTTGCTTGTTTTCAAATATGATTTTATTTTACTCAAAAAATAATAAACAGGAAAGAAAGATACCTTCCCATTTTGTAAATGATTTATATTATTCTCTTTTATATAGAGATATAAGCAAGGAATCGTTGATGCTTTTGGCAGAAAGTTTTATAGAAAAGAAATCTCACTGAGGGTTAATCATATCAGAAAATATTATATAAAACCATTTACCGCATTGCTCGCGGCTGTTTTGCTGACAACATGTCTGTCAACGGGCAGGCAAAATGCACCTGATAAAATCGAAGTTTACAAAAGAATCTCTGAACGCAATCCAATAATGACACATACATTCGGCGCAGACCCGACAGTACTAGTTTACGGTGACCGGGTATATATCTACATGACTGCCGACACGCTGGAATATGATCATTATTTGGAAATAAAAAACAACTCTTACGGTACTATTAATACGCTTAGAGTAGCATCAAGCGCAGACCTGGCTAACTGGGTTTACCACGAACCGATAAAAGTTGCAGGATATAACGGAATTGCCAAATGGGCAAATCTATCCTGGGCTCCGGCAATAACCTACAAAGAAGTAAACGGGCAGGATAAATTTTTCCTTTACTTTTCCAACAATGCTAACGGTGTGGGTGTTCTGACTGCCGATAATCCGCTTGGTCCCTGGACAGACCCGATTGGCAAAGCGCTTGTTTCGCGCCAAACACCAAACTGTGATATTCCATGGGTATTCGATCCTGCCGTATTTATCGATGATGACGGAAAAGCATATCTTTACTTTGGCGGCGGCGTACCGCAGGGAAAAGAAGCAGACCCCGGCTCGGCGCGCGTAGTTATGTTAGGTGACGATATGGTTTCTCTTGCAGGAGATCCTGTAAAAATTGACGTACCTTATTTTTTTGAAGCAATCGGTATGAATAAACTTAACGGCAGATACATTTTTTCGTATTGCACAAACTGGAGCGTGCCGGAAGAAGCCAGAACAAGACTTGGAATAGACAGAGCCGTTATCGCAGTAATGTCCGGAAGTAATCCCATGGGACCGTTCACACTTGAAGGATCAATCTTAAGAAACCCTGGAACATTCTTTGGCGCCTGGGGAAACAATCATCATGATATATTTAATTTTAAAGGTCAGTGGTACATAGCATATCATTCCCAAATACTCGAAGAAGCAATGGATATCGACAGAAAAGGGTATCGCGTAACGCACATTGATGTATTGCGGGAAAATAACGGAAGATTTATGCCATCAACAGGAACGCGCAGAGGCGTTGAGCAGGTTGGCAGACTTAACCCGTATTTACAGCATCCTGGCGCAACAAGCGGCATTTCGGCAGAAATGTCATTTGGCAGTGTATTACTGCCGGGTTCTCAGCAGCCAAACGAGTACGCTGATGCGTTAAAAAACGGCTCGTGGCTTGGTATCATTGGCGCTGATTTTGAACTTGGCTCGACAGAAAATCCCGGCGCAAAAAGTATTACCATAAATGCCCGCGCAGGACAGCAAGGCAACTGCACCATGGAGATACGGCTTGGTTCACCTTCTGGAACAGGCGAACTTTTAGGAACATTAAAGATAAGAAATGCAGCATTCGCAGATTATATAATTGATTTTAAAAATACCATTAACGGCGTTCATGATATTTTCTTTATATTCAATAGCGGATTTATTCTTAATAGCTGGCAATTTAACGAATAGCAAGACAAAACCTCCAATTGACACAAACTGCCTGAAGAGCTACATTATCCTTAGACGATTTCTAAAGCTCTAAAGGAGAGATGCGAGAGCGGTTGAATCGGGCGGTCTCGAAAACCGTTGAGCCCGCAAGGGCTCCGAGGGTTCGAATCCCTCTCTCTCCGATAATAAAAAAAAGTTAGTGTTTACACTAACTTTTTTTATTAAGTTGAAAGATTGAGGGATTCGAAACGGAGCATTGCTGTAAAGATTCCAAGGCGAAAGCCTTGCTTTTCTTGAAGTCAGCGCAGGAGGCGCTGAGCAATGCGCAGTCGGCCTGGAAGCCCGAAGCAGGAGGCTGAGGGCTGGAAGGCGAATCCCTCTCTCTCCGATAATAAAAAATAAGGATAAACATTGATGAAAAACACACTTTCTGTATTAACGGCATTATTACTTTTATTCGGGCTGGCAATTCCAAGTGCTGCAGCGCTGGAAACCCCGTCGGGCATCCCCATATCCGAATTGGAGCATTTCATTGATGAATACGCGGCAGAACACATTGGTACAAAAACTGCCGGAGCTGCCATTGCAGTACTAAAAGACGGTGAGCTTGTTTTTAACAAAGCCTACGGTTATGCAATACAGGATGAAACTATTGCAACAACAGATTCTGTTTTTGAATGGGGCTCAGCAACAAAACTGCTTGTATGGACAAGTCTTATGCAGCTCGTTGAGCAGGGAAAAATAAATTTAAATAATGATATACGCGAATATTTACCTGACAACTTTCTTAAAAAAATAAAGTTTGATATACCCATAACCATGTACCATTTAATGCATCACAATGCAGGATGGGAAGACAGTATGGTCAATCTTTTTTACAGCTCTCCAAAAAATGTTCCAAGCCTGGAAAAACAATTGCGTGAAAATGAACCGGTGCAAATATACAGACCCGGAACAATCACAGCGTATTCAAATTACGGCACGGCGCTTGCAGGGTACATCGTAGAGTATCTGTCGCAAAAACCATTTTATCAATATGTATGGGAAAATATATTTGAACCTCTTGGCATGTTTAACACAGCAATTCACCCGCTGCAGGAAGATAATCCGCAAATAGCCGAAAGACGCGGACAAATAAAAGGGCATTCGCCGGGAAAAGACAAACCTGCTCCTATGAAAGCAGAGCGAATCTACATTGGGTTATATCCGGCAGGAAGCGTAATAAGCACAGCAGAAGATGCAGCAAAATTTATAGCAGCATTAATACCTGCAGCCGGCGAAGCAAGTTTACTTTTTAATGACATTGAAACATTAAATAAAATGCTGTCGAACAGTTATTCATTTATAGATAACTTTCCCGGCATAGCACACGGTTTTATAGAAAATTTTGGCGCAGTAAAAATCCTGGGACACGGAGGCAGTACTGCCGCTTTTTCCAGCCTTTTCACTTTTTCCAAAGACGAACGTTTCGCTCTTGTAGTACTGACAAACCAGGCAAGTGAAACAAGTTTGTGTTACGGATTAACAAAAGCGCTGTACGGCGAATACGAGCCGCCAGCAGTTACAGAAAAATTCCCGGATGCTGCAAATTTTGCCGGCTGGTATGCAATGGCAAGAAGACCTGAAACAGGTTTTACAAAACTTATAATGTCTGCAATGATGATGTTCCCGGCTAAAGCAATCGATGAAAACACATTAGATATAGGAGGAGCAATATTTGTTCAGATAAGCCCGTATGTTTTTAAAAA
>WQXC01000008.1 GCA_009785045.1 Treponema sp.
CGGTACTTCCATGGCAACGCTTACTGCGCTTAAAGATAAATACGGTTATGAATATTTTGATGCTTTGGGCAGACAGCGCGTACAAATTGAATACGGCACCGCAGAGGCAATCAGAAAACTGGAGAGCGGCGAATACAGGACAATAATGATACTTGAAGAGTCCATTCTGCAAAAACGCGAAGAAGGATCAAACCTGGAGGTTATTTACCCTACAGACGGCACTGTAATGATTCCTTCAACAATAATGATAATTAACAACAAATGGAGCGCCAACAGAAACACAACGGCAGCAGAAGCAATAACCGACTGGTTCTTAAGCGAAAAAGGACAAAATGCCATTGTCTCCGGCTGGATGCATTCGGTCAGAAAAGATTTTCCAAGGCTTCCCTATGACGCAAGACCTACAAACGAAATACGCGCAAACAGTATGCCGGTAAACTGGGAAAGCAATTACCGCCAGAGAGAAGAAATTATTGCTAGATTCGAAGACAGAAGATAAGTATAATGATCCCTGTCAGCATTTGAAACGCAATAAAATAATAAAGGGAGGCAAAATATGCGGTTAGTTATCCATCAGAATTATGAAAAAGCAAGCTTGTGGGCTGCAAATTATATTGCCGGAAAAATAATATCAAAAAAAAAGAATAAACCTTTTATACTTGGTCTTCCTACGGGTTCAAGCCCGCTGGGAATCTACAGCGAATTAATAAAAATGTACAAAGATGGAAAAGTCTCTTTTAAAAATGTACGCACATTTAATATGGATGAGTATGTCGGGCTTTCCAAAGATCATCCGCAAAGTTATCACTATTTTATGTTTGAAAACTTTTTTAACCATATCGATATTAATCGCAAACATATACATATTCTTGACGGCATGACAAAAGATGCAGAAAAAGAATGCAAACAGTACGAAAAAGCAATAAACGCAGAAGGCGGCATTGATTTTTTCCTTGGCGGCATGGGCAGCGACGGACACATTGCTTTTAATGAACCGGGTTCTTCGCTTGTTTCACGGACAAGAATAAAAACATTAACCGAAGAGACAAAAAGAGACAATGCCCGCTTTTTTGACGGAGATATTTTAAAGGTGCCTGGCACTGCTTTAACTGTTGGCGTAGGAACTGTTATGGACGCGCGCGAAGTGATGATTATTGTAAATGGACGGAATAAAGCGCGCGCGCTTCGCGCTGTTGTAGAAGAAGGTATTAACCACATGTGGACTTTGTCATGTCTGCAAATGCACCCAAAGGCAACTATTGTCTGCGACGAAGAAGCTGCAGAAAAATTAAGCGAAGAAACTATCCATTACTTTAAAAACATGGAGAAAGGAATTATCTGTTAGTGACAAAGCCAATAATAATTATCTTATTATTTGTTACAACTTCTGCTTTTGCACAGGCGGACCCGCTTATTTCGTTTTCGGATCCTTCCAGGTTATGGGGAAACGGCATTGAACGCGTTATAGAAGAAGCATACAGAAAACATATAAGAACAAAAATAATTGACGGCAAGGTGATGAATCTTAGGATTCCTTTTGCGATGAACAGCGAACGCGACATATTGCTGGAAACAAAAATGAATATTGTAGGCGACGGCAAAGGAAGCCCGGAATTACTGTGGCCTGCTATAGATGAGGTTCTGGCTTCGGATGACTTTGCGCAATATATAATTGCTCTTTCTTCCGGACGCGAAAAAGCAGTTGCTTTTGATATGATCGAAAAAAGCTGGAGTATGCAAACAGATCATTTTATTATTGCAAGGATAAAATCCGGCTCATTCATCGGACTTCCTCACCGCCCGTACGCATTAACATCGGGAAAGGGTGTTACAGAAAATGATGTATACAACTACATTTATTGTATTGGCCTTATCGGAGTGGACTGCTCAGGTTTTGTCTGGCATATTCTTTCGTACATCGGTCAGCAGGGCGGTCTTGATCTTGGACGAACATTAAGCGGCGTCCTGGGTGTTCCGCGCGGCGCAGATCCTTCCAATTATGTCGGCACGGCATTCTACAGTTCAAGAAGCAACCAGATGATTCCGGTTACTGACGAAATACGCAATCTGCGCCCCGCCGACATTTTGCTTTTCCGTGACATTAACGGTGTGATAGTTCATTCGGCAATTATCCAGTCTATAGATTTTTCTAAGGGAATCATCCGTTATCTGCAATGCAATAACGTCTCGCTGCCTGAAGAACGCGGCGTTCACGATTCTTTTATTTACTTTGATCCTTCCAATCCGGGTGTTTCGTTAAAAGACCCAGCGCTTCACTGGTCACAGAAACGTCAGGCTCCTTTTGCCGGCGAAGACTTTGTATTTTCCGATGACGGCGAACGTTACCGCCACAGGGCAAACGGCGGAGGCAGGGTTGTCCGCATGCGCGCGCTGGTGCCAATTATAGAAAGGCTGAACAGGAATTAAAACACAAATTATTTATTAAAACACGTTCTCCGAAAGACATGCGGCGACTTCTTTCCATACAAGCTGGTCTTTTTCGCTGAGGGCTGCGAACTCTTTTTGCCTGCCGTAGGCGGAAAGTTCAATAAACTGATCTACTCTCTTTTTAAGTTCTTTAAATTTATGTTCCTGAAAATTTTTCAGCCATATGGGCACGTTTCTTTTTTGGCCTTTGGGTGTAAAAAGAAGCCCGGAATAGTGCGGGGCGCATAATCCGTCTGATGCGGAAAAAAAGATACGGAACTCCTGTTCTTCGCTTGAGTTGCCGCCGGTGTTGCTAAGAAAATCAAGATACTCCTGCTCTATCTTGTCGCGCTCAATGCAGACAGGGCAGCGTCCTTTGGGGCGCCATGGCATTCTTTTTTCGAAGCTGGTTATACGATCTTCAAGAATATCGCGGCCAAGGATAGCGACAGCAAGACCGTCGCGGAAAGATACAAGTCCTCTTGAATGAAACGAACAAAAGCCGCCGGCAGCGCGGTATATAGCGCGGAAACCTCGATTTGCTACATGCTCGAATAATGTGTTATCGATATATCTGAATGCGCGATCACTTACGATCGTACACAGGGGGCAGCCTGGTCTTTGGCACGCTTTTTGAAGTTCAAAAAAGTTAATATGTTTTTCAATAGCCATGATCTTCACCCCGGAGGCCAGCCGAGCGCGCGGCCGCCAAGAAAATGTATGTGCAGATGATCCACGGTCTGCCCGCCGTCTGCTTTTGCATTAATAACAAAACGTCGGCCTTTTTGATCACATCCCTGCTCTTTGGCAAGTTCCTGCGCTTTGAAAAACAGCCGGCCAATTAATGCTGAATCTGGTGTTTCCAGTTCCAGCAAATTATTAATGTGCTTTTTTGGGATAACAAGAAAATGCACCGGAGCCATTGGGTTTATATCGTAAAAAGCAAGCATTTCATCATCTTCGTAAAGTTTTTTTGCCGGGATTTCTCCGGCAATAATTTTACAGAACAAACAGTTACTCATAAAAAAATTATAGCATTCAAAACCGTTTCTAGAAAGCCCTGGTTCGTTCCCATCTGTGAATAAACATCAGAGCAAGCTGCTGTATTCCGTCAAAATAAGTATCGATAAATTCTGTTACTTCTGCGCCGACATACCGGTAGTGCCAGCTCTCCCAGCTATAACCGGTGATATCTTCATAACCGTTGGGATACGAAAGTGACCAGCCAAAACGGGAAGCGTTTGCCGCAACCCAGATACCTTCGGCAGATCTAAAAAAAGCGTTGGAAACAGGACTAAAATCAACAGTTAATCCAAGCTGGTGCTGGCTGTGACCGGGACGGGCAGAAACTCTGTCAGCCTGCCTTTGCCCCAATGTCCTGACATACTGCGCATAAAGTTCCGATTGCCTGTTATAGGATCGATAGGCAGACGAAATTGTCAGCGTAAGCCCTTCTTTTTTGGCGGCTGCTGCCATTGCCTCCAAAGAAGCCGCTGCAGCGCTGCGGAGCATAATTCCCGGAGTATTATTGTAATTAACGCTGTTTAATGTAACGAGATCCTGCGGCACATAATTATTCCTAAGAGAGGTTTCCTTGTCTACAAGAATATATAAATACGGATCACCCTGAAGAATAGTATTTAACGATTTTAAAAAAACCTGATATTCTTCTGTGTCTTCCGGTATTTTTTCCTGAAGCAGGTTATTCTGGGCAGATCTGCCGGAAACACAGGAAGCGAGACAAAATATAAAAAGGCATACCGTGAATCCCAAATACTTAAAAAAACCAATCACCTTTTTAGTATAGCATTCTGCACTGCTTCCAGAAAGCCCCTGCTTGATTCTGTGGCTCCGGAGATCGCATCGATATCCGTTGAGTTATAAGTTATAACAAGATCAACCAGTTCCTCCATGGCGGCTCCTCCAACCAGGCGATCTTCGGCAGAGTCCACGATGATGATTTCTGTAATGCTGCCGTTTTCCAGATATACCTGTACGGTAACAGGTCCGCGGTACCCCTGTCCGGTACCTTCATAAAATTCGTCCCAGTTAAAAGAACTGTGCCGGGCGGCCAACACCGCGCAGCCGGACAAAAAAACAACCATAAGCAGTAGAAAAAATAAATAGTTTTTCATAAAATCTCCTGCTATATAATGGCACGTATATGCGTGGTGCTTGACCGAAAAAAGAAAAATTTGAAAAATTTATGGAATTTTTTATTTACGAACGGCTTTTACTACAGAAAACCCAAGGAAAACGATTCCGGCAATAATTACAGTCATAGCTCCGACCGGCAGGTCAAAGAACCATCCGCTAACAAGGCCGGAAACCGAAAAAAGCGCGGCAAACAGACAGCTAGAAAACATCATTCCGCCAAGGCTGCGGGAGAAAACCCCGGCGCAGCCGGAAGGAAGGGTAAGCATCGCAATTACCATTACAATGCCGACAAAGGTCTGCAGAAGGACAATCGCGATGGCAGTTAAGCCCAGAAGCAGCAGAAAAATAACATCGACAGGGACGCCTCTTGTACGGGCAAATTCTGCATCAAACGATGACGCTTCTATCTGGGCATAAAAGCGCCGGGCAAGCACAAGGACAATGATATCCAGAACAGCAAGTAAAATTAAGTCCATGTTCGAAATTAATAATATATTGCCAAAGAGCCATGTAGATGGGTCTGCATAACCCGGAGTCTTTGCCATAAACAAAAGCCCAAGGCTCATTCCAATAACCCAAATTGCATTAATTACCGTATCTTCCCGCTGTTTTGCTTTTAATGATACAAGCCCGATAATAACAGCGCTTAGGACTGCAAAGATTAATGCGCCTGCAATCGGAGGAAAACCGGGGATAATTGTAGCGGATAAAAAAAGCGCCATTCCAATGCCGCCAAGCACAGCATGAGATACTGCGCCGGCAAGGCTTCCAATACGGCGGACTGTAACAACAGAACCAAGTATTCCAAAAAGCACAGAAGATAAAACGCCTGCCAAAAGCGCGTTACGCAAAAACGGGAAATTTGCATTGGTTAATGTTTCAAAAAATTCTAGCAGCATGTCACATTCTCTCCATGAAGCACCCGTACATTCATGCTTTTTCCGCCGTGGCGGTCAGAAGCATTTGCTTCTGTATTGTGCTGGACAACCTTGTACCCGTCTCCAAGGCATAAAACTTTATCAGTTAAAGATGTTACAAACTCCGTGTCATGCGTTACGATTAAAATTGTCATTTTGCCTTTATACAAACCAAGTGTCTCATAAAGTTTTATTTCACTCTCTGTGTCCATGTTGGCTGTCGGTTCGTCCAATACAAGAATCTGCGGCCCTGCCGCCAGAGCGCGTGTTACAAGCGTCCTTCGCTTCTGTCCCCCTGATAACGAACTGTAAGGCTTTAAAGCAAGTTCAGAAATCCCGGTCTTCTCCATTGCTTCTGCAACAGCGCAGGTTTCCTTTGAATAACCCTTCGCCGGCTGCAGCAATCCCATTCTGACAATATCACGCACAGTAATTGGAAACAAATTATCCGACGGCATATGCTGAGACACATATGCAAGATTTGCGTTTGAAATTTCTATTTTTCCTGCAGACGGTGTTTCAAGACCCAAAAGAAGTTTTAATACCGTAGTTTTTCCTGAACCATTGGGTCCAACCATTGCGATAAACTCGCCGTTATGAATATGAAAAGATGTTTCTTCCAGAATTTTGGTATCACCGTAGGAAAAAGAAACAGAATCAAAATTAACAGCTATCCCGTCTGCAGTTAAATTCATGGCAGAATCCTTTGACCCATATAGCGGATATTATCCAGCCATTCATAAGCAAGCGGATCCAGTTCTATTACCTGCGCTCCCACAGATTCTGCAAGAGTTTTTGCGGCATTTACAGGAAATTGAGTCTGCACGAAAATAGCGGCAGGCTGTTCATCTCTCATTCTGTTTACCAATAAACTTAGCTGACGCGGAGTCGGCTCTTTGCCGCCTGTTTCTACAGCTTCCTGATTAATTCCAAATTCATCAAGAAAATAACCAAAACTGGGATGATAAACAAAAACGCTTTTTCCTTTAAGCGGAGTTAAAGTAATTTTTAATTCTTCAAAAACATCATGAATATTTTGAACTGTACTTACCATTCTTTCCATATAAAAATCTATATTATCAGGGTCAAGATGATAAAGCGTTTGATTAATTCGATTTGCAAGTATAATTGCAGGCATTCTTCCAAGCCATGTATGCCTGTCAATAACCATATATGAATGATCATGAACATCGTGATCATGATCATCACAGGCTTCTTCCAGATACCTAAACTCTACGCCATATGTTCCGTCAACTATTAATAAATCAGGAAAAAGCGCTTCGATTTTTGGGCGAAGACTAATTTCAAATTCAGAACCGGAAAGTATCCAGGCACTTGCAGAGGCCAGGCTTTGTATTTGTCTTGGAGTAGGTTCGTAGTTGTGTGGGTTTTGCCCCGGTGGGACAAGAATAACTGTCGACGCTTTATCTCCTGCAATCTGCGAAACAAACCAGGCTTGCGGCGGAATACTTACTGCAATAAGAATCCCATCGTGCGGAGCTGTTCGTGAACATGAAGCAAATATAAAACAAAATACAAACACACGGAGGCACAAAGGCACAAAGTTCACGGTCATTTTTTCTTGCGTTTTTTGCCAAGGAAGGCGCGGGCACAGACACCGACAAACTTTATAAACCACGGCTCCATTTTTTTGCGGACTGTGTTAAGTTCTTTTACAATAGAAATACTTTGAGGACACTGCGGTTCGCATTTGCCGCAATTGATACAAAGAACCGGACTGCCGCTTTTTTCCGACATAAGTCCTGTACTCATAACATACTGCTTCATTCCTTCGACATAACCCATGGAATATCTTGAATTATAAGAAGTGAAGCAGCCTGGAATATTTACTCCAACAGGACAAGGCATACAGTAATTACATCCGGTACAGCGGACTTTGCATGAACGGTTTACACATTCCAATACTTTTTTATAGATTTCCTTTTTGGAATCATCCAGCATGCCTATAGAAGCTGCTTCCGAAAGACTTATATTTTCTTCCAGTTGATCCATATGGTTCATGCCGGAAAGGACCGATGTCACTTCGCTCTGATTCCAGAGCCAGTTAAGCGCCCAGCCTGCAGGAGAAGTTTTGGGATCTGCATCTTTAAAGATTTTTACAGCATCTTTTGGAAGCCCTGATGCAAGTTTACCGCCAAGAAGAGGTTCCATGACAATTACCGGCATTTTTGCAGCCGCAGCTTTAAGACCTTTTACTCCAGCCTGAAAATTTTCATCAAAATAATTGTACTGGATCATTGCCAGTTCCCAATTATAGTCGTCTAAAACTTTTAAAAATTCACTGCCCGACCCATGATATGAAAAACCAACATGTTTAATCTGACCGGATTTTTTTTTCTGAGCAAGCCAGCTTTCAATCCCGGCTTCTTTCATCTTTTTCCACTGATCCATGTCAGTTACCATGTGCATAAGATAGTAATCAATGTAATCTGTTTTTAGCCTTTCAAGAGACTGATTAAAATATTTATCAAAATCAATTACATTATCTTTTGAAGGTTTAAGCATAATAAGCGGCAGTTTGGTTGCAATAAGCACCTTATAACGCACATTATTTTTGTACAGAACAGAACCAAGCGCTTCTTCATTTCCGGGATAAATCCAAGCGGTATCAAAATAGTTTATGCCCTTATCAATGGCATGCATTATAAGTTCTTCTATTTTGTTCGCGGACATTGGAAAACGCATACACCCAAAGCCCAAAGCAGAGATTTTATTTCCGGATTTTTTATCAATTCGGTATAACAAGCTAACCTCAATTAGAAGCGGTTGAATCGTACCTTATCAATCTTCCGATTCTTCAACCACATATTCCTGCGTACTTTCCGCTTCGGCAATTGCTTCGGCTTCCTGTTTACGTCTGTCAAGAATTTCCTGCATGTACTCATCCAAATCCTGACTTTCATCGTCGAAAAGTTTTATGTTGCGGTAACGTTTCATGCCGGTACCTGCTGGAATCGGATGGCCAATGATGATATTTTCTTTCAAGCCGCGCAGATAGTCTGTTGAACCTGCAATTGCAGCATTTGTAAGAACTCTGGTCGTTTCCTGGAAGCTGGCTGCAGAAAGGAATGAATCGATATTAAGCGACGCCTTGGTAATTCCCTGGAACATCGGCTGAGCTTTTGCAGGCTGTCCGCCTTCTGCCAGTACGCGCGCATTTTCTTCGTGGAAACGGTATTTGTCAACGGAAGAACCGTAAATAAACTTGGTATCTCCAACAAAGCGTATTTCTACTTTGCGCATCATCTGACGGATAATAACGCCAATGTGCTTGTCATTAATCGATACGCCCTGCAGGCGGTAAACGTTCTGAATTTCGTCCATAAGATAGCGCTGCAGTTTTCCTTCGCCCATTATATAAAGAACGTCGTGCGGATTAATCGCGCCCTGACAAAGCAATTCGCCGGCTTCCACCATGTCACCATCGCGAATTAAAAGCCGTTTGTTCATCGGGATTAAGTGCGAGAATTCCCTGCCAAAATTGTCTACTATCGCAACTTTACGTTTGCCTTTTACAATGCCGCGGAAATATACTGTCCCGGACACCTGAGCAAGAACTGCGGGGCTTTTTGGCTTGCGCGCTTCGAAAAGTTCGCTTACGCGCGGAAGACCCGATGTAATGTCCATGGCTTTTGCAGATTCTTTTAATGTCTTTGCAATAGTACGGCCTGCGCGGATTCGCTCACCTTCGTCAACCTGAATATAAGCGCCGGACGGCAGGAAGTATGAAGCAACTTCATTTTCCTTGTCATCAACAATGAATATACGCGGCTGTTTGCTTTCATGCTGAAACTCTGTTATGCGCTTTTCTGTATTGCCGGTATCTTCGTCAATTTCTTCCTTAAGCGTAGAGCCAAGAATAATATCTTCGTATTTAACAGTTCCGCTTGCTTCTGCGATAATCGGGTCAGAGAACGGGTCGAATGTTGCGATTGTTTTATCAGCTTCAACAACTGTGCCTTTTTGTGCTTCAAAGTCGGAACCGTTTCTGATTTCGATCTTTTGCTCCTGTCCGATAAGGTACAGATACTCAACATCTTTCTTTTTAAGAATAAGAGCATACGCGATTTCCGGAGAAAGAATATCTTCTCCTCCGCGTTTAATGATAACATCGCCGTGGTTAATTCTCTTGCCGTCAGCAACCATTAATTTATCGCCGCGATCAAGTTTAAATTCCCTCATTACTTTGTTAATAATCGCATGACCGCGTCTTGTAAACAGAAGATGTCCGTTATCAAGAACTATATGAGTTCCAACAACATCTCTTATGTACACAGGATATTTAAGCGTAATACGGCTTTCTTCGCTGACCTTTGTTGCAACACCGCCGATATGGAACGTACGCATTGTAAGCTGAGTGCCGGGCTGCCCAATTGACTGCGCAGCGATTGTGCCAACTGCTTCTCCAATATCGACAGCGCGGTTTGTGGCAAGATTGCGTCCGTAGCACTTGCGGCAAACGCCGTATTTTGCTTCGCATGTAAGAACTGTTCTGATTCGCACAGTTTCAACATGAGCAGCGTCAATTTTTATTGCGATTTCTTCAGAAATTTCTTCGTTAACATCGATGATAAGCTCGCCTGTAATTGGGTGTTTAACGCGCTCAAGCGTAAACCTTCCGATAATGCGATCCTTTAACGGTTCGACAACTTCTTCTCCCTGCTTAATCGCAGAATAGGAAATACCGTTAATTGTTCCGCAGTCATCTTCGTTTACAACCATGTCCTGCGCAATATCAACAAGGCGGCGGGTAAGGTAACCGGCTTCCGCAGTTTTTAAGGCGGTATCGGCAAGACCCTTGCGCGCGCCGTTAGTGGAAATAAAGAATTCTATAACCGACAAACCTTCTTTAAAGTTTGAACGGATAGGAAGTTCGATAATATCGCCGGACGGTTTTGCCATAAGACCGCGCATACCTGCAAGCTGGCGAATCTGGTTGCGGCTTCCGCGCGCGCCGGAGTTTGCCATCATGTAGATTGAGTTAAAGCCGTCTCTGTCTGATTCCAGGGTTTTCATTGTAATATTTGTAAGATCTTCGTTTGTTTTTGTCCAAACCTGAACAACCTGGTTATAGCGTTCTTCGTTGGTGATATGTCCCTGGCGCCACTGTTTCTGAATCGACTCAACATCCTTGTTTGCTCTGTCGATCATATCTGCTTTTTCTTTTGGAATAACAATGTCATCAACGCCGATTGTTGCGCCAAAGATTGTCGCATAACGGTAACCCAATAACTTGATGGCATCAAGCATTTGAACAGTAATCCATGAACCCTTGTCTTTAAATACATATTCAACAAGAGCGCGAAGTTCTTTATCTTTAAGTTCGTAGTTAATATACGGAATATCCAAAGGAAGCTCTTCGTTAAAAATAAGCCTTCCGGCAGAAGTTACAATTGTCCCGCCTTTATCAAGATCAACAAGATGACCAATTTTATCCCAAACAAGATTCTGCGGTGATTTTATACGAATAGCGGCTTCCATATCCAGAGTTTTTCTGTCGACAGCCATGTGCACTTCTTCAGAAGACGAATAATACGGTATTTTATCTTTTGATTCAGTTTTGTCATAACCCTTTCTTTTAGCGCCGGTTTTTATTCTTGTTAAGAAGTTAATGCCCAGAACCATATCCTGAGACGGGAATACAATTGTTTTTCCGTTTGCAGGATTAAGAAGGTTTCTTGCCGAAAGCATGAGGGTCCAGCACTCCATCTGCGCTGCTTGCGTCAGCGGAACGTGTACTGCCATCTGGTCACCGTCAAAGTCTGCGTTAAACGCGTGACAAACAAGCGGATGCAGTTTTATGGCTTTTCCTTCTACAAGCACCGGTTCAAAAGCCTGGATACCAAGCCTGTGCAGAGTCGGCGCGCGGTTTAAAAGAACTGGATGTTCTTTTACAACTTCGTCAAGAATTGCAAATACTTCCGGTGTTTCCTGTTCAACAAGCATCTTTGCTTTTTTGATATTAAAAACAACATCTTTATCGACAAGCTTCTTCATTATAAAGGGTTTGAATAATTCCAGCGCCATTTTGGTTGGAATACCGCACTGCCACATTCTAAGATCAGGGCCTACAGTAATAACCGAACGGCCTGAATAGTCAACGCGCTTTCCAAGCAGGTTCTGGCGGAAACGTCCCTGTTTTCCCTTAAGCATATCGCTGATAGATTTAAGCGGCCTGTTGGAAGAACCTTTGACCACTTTCTTTTTCTTTGAATTGTCAAACAACGCATCCACCGCTTCCTGCAGCATACGCTTTTCGTTGCGGATAATAATATCGGGCGCATTAAGAGCCTGCAGCCTTTTTAAGCGGTTGTTTCTGTTTATTACCCTGCGGTAAAGATCGTTAAGATCGCTTGTCGCAAAGCGCCCGCCGTCGAGCTGTACCATTGGGCGCAGTTCAGGAGGAATTACAGGTATAACATTAAGAATCATCCAATGCGGTCTGTTGTTTGAACCGCGGAAGTTCTCTACAATTTCTATCCGTTTAAGAAGACGTTTATCGCTCTTTGCACCCTTGTCGATCATCTTCTGCCTAAGCTCCGCAGCCATCTGATCCAGGTCAAGGTTTTCCAAAAGAACACTGATTGCTTCTGCGCCCATACCGGCATTAAAACCGCCGCTGTAACGCTCCTGCGCTTCGTAATATTCTTCTTCGGACAGAAGCTGCCCTTTCTTTAAGTTGGTATCGCCGGAATCAATTACAATGTATTTTTCGTAATAAAGAACAGACCTAAGCTGACTTGTGGGAAGATCCAAAAGGAGACCCATACGGCTGGGGACTGAACGATAGTACCAGATATGCGAAACAGGAGCTGCCAGTTCAATGTGCCCCATTCGTTCGCGGCGGACTTTAAAGTGCGTAACTTCAACACCGCACCTGTCGCAAATAACACCCTTGTAACGGATCGATTTAAATTTTCCGCAGTAACATTCCCATTCTTTTGTCGTACCAAAGATACGTTCGCAGAAAAGACCTTCTTTTTCCGGCCTTAGCGTTCTGTAATTGATAGTTTCCGGTTTTTTAACTTCACCGTATGACCACGACCGGATCATGTCCGGTGAGGCCAGCCGTATCATTATAGAATCAAAATCCTGAATATCGCGCATGCTTTTTTCCCCTCTTAGAAATTACTTCCAGATTTGGTTATCAACTCCTCATCCTTTTCGGTGAGTGGTATTTGTTTTCCTTTAACATCAAATATCGATAAATCCAGCGCAAGACCGCGTAATTCCTGAACCAATACGTTAAATGATTCAGGGATACCCGCTGTAGTAGAAGGTTCTCCCTTTACAATTGCTTCGTATATCTTGGAACGTCCAGTCATGTCGTCGGATTTGATTGTTAAAAGTTCCTGCAGTGTATTGGCAGCGCCGTATGCTTCAAGCGCCCATACTTCCATTTCGCCGAGCCTCTGACCGCCAAACTGCGCTTTACCGCCCAGCGGCTGCTGGGTAACAAGCGAGTAAGGACCGGTGGAACGTGCGTGCATTTTGTCATCAACAAGGTGATGAAGTTTAAGGAAGTAAATTATTCCGCAGAAAATCGGGTTAACAAACTCTTCGCCTGTTTTACCGTCTTTTAATATTGCTTTACTGGTAACAGGCAAGCCGGCTTCTTTAAGTTTTTCTTCGATTTGTTCAGCCGAAGGAGACTGGAAAACCGGCGACGAATACCACTCGTCCAGAGTGGAACCTGCCCAGCCAAGTTCAGTCTCAAGAAGCTGACCAATATTCATACGGGAAGGAACTCCAAGCGGTGTCAAACAAATATCCAGCGGCGTTCCGTCTTCCATGAACGGCATATCTTCTTCCGGCAGGATTCGGGCGACTACACCCTTATTTCCATGGCGGCCTGCCATTTTGTCACCTTCGCGGAGTTTGCGTTTAGTTGCAATTAAAACTTTTACTACTTCGTCAACTCCGGGACTTAACGAATCATGATCTGTCCGTTTAAGCCGCTGAATATCAATGATTGTTCCATCGATACCATGCGGTACTTTAAGCGAAGTATCGCGTACTTCTTTTGCTTTTTCGCCGAAGATTGAGTTAAGCAGTTTAAATTCCGGAGTTGTTTCAGTTTCGCTCTTTGGCGTAACTTTTCCAACCAGTATGTCGCCGGAACGAACCTTAGCGCCAACGCGGATAATACCTTCGCTGTCCAGGTTATCAAGGCTTTTTTCGGAAGTGTTCGGAATATCGCGGGTAATTTTTTCCGGACCCAGTTTTGTTTCACGCACTTCGACGATAAATTCCTTAATATGGATAGAAGTAAACATATCGTCCTTTACAACCTTTTGGGAAATAAGGATCGAGTCTTCGTAGTTGTATCCGTTCCATGGCATAAAGCCTACAAGAATATTTCTGCCAAGCGCAAGTTCGCCGTTCTGGGTAGCAGGTCCGTCTGCAATTACCTGACCGGATGTAATTTTTTCTCCAAGCCTTACAATAGGACGCTGGTTATAACAGGTATCCTGATTGGTTCTCTGGAATTTAATAAGCTGGTAAACATCGTTGCCGTTTTCGTCTAACGAAACCTGAGCCGCAGGTTTTACATTTCCTTGTCTTTCCGGTTTTATAATAATTTCCTGCGATGTTACGCGAAGAACCGTACCAGCTCTGCGTGATTTTACAAGAACTCCGGAATCGTAGGCGCATTTGCTTTCCATTCCTGTGCCGACACGCGGCGCTTCCGGGAAAACAAGCGGCACTGCCTGGCGCTGCATGTTTGAACCCATCAATGCGCGGTTTGCGTCATCGTGTTCAAGGAAAGGAATAAGAGATGCAGAAACAGAAATGATCTGTTTTGGCGAAACGTCCATGTATTGAATGTCATCCGGTGTGCGGGTAATGTAGTCACCTTGCCTGCGGCAGGAAATTTGATCGTCTGCAAACGAACCGTTATTATTAACTTTTGCTGATGCCTGCGCGATAAAATACTTATCTTCGTCCATTGCGGATAAGTATTCGATATCTTTTGTAGCCATACCTTTGGCAACCTTACGATACGGTGTTTCCAAAAATCCATATTCATTAACGCGTGTGTAATTTGCAAGAGAAACAATAAGACCAATGTTCGGGCCTTCCGGTGTTTCGATAGGACACATTCTGCCGTAGTGAGTGTAATGAATTTCGCGGACTTCAAAACCTGCCCTGTCGCGTGAAAGACCGCCGGGACCAAGCGCGTTAAGGCGTCTTTTATGCGTAAGTTCTGCAAGCGGATTTACCTGATCCATAAACTGCGACAACTGGCTTGAGCCAAAGAATTCTTTTATCGCTGCGACAATCGGCTTTATGGAAATTAATTCCTGCGGTTTAATTGTATCGGTTTCTTTAAGGCTCATTCTTTCTTTTGCGATTCTTTCCATGCGGCTGAATGCAGTCTTCATTTGATTAGCCATTAATTCGCCGACAGATCGTATGCGCCTGTTTCCAAGATGATCGATATCGTCAATATATTCATCGCCGACATATACTTTAATAAGGTGTTTCATTGTAGCGATAATATCATCGCTGGCAAGAGTAAATTTATTAACCGGAAGATCCAGGCTGAACTTTTTATTTAATTTATAACGGCCAACCTTGCCAAGATCGTAGCGGCGATCCGAGAAGAACATTCCCAAAAGATCTTTTTCCGCCTGATCCGCAGTAATGGATTCGCCAGGCATTAACACCGAGTAAACAGCCATGAGCGCTTCTTCTTTTGTAGGTTCGCTTCCGGCTTCTTTAACAAATTTTATATCTTCGCGTTCAAAACAATTAAGAAGCATAGTTGAGTTAAGAGATCCTTCCGCTTCAAAATCGATAAAGCAAATTGATTTAATTCCGTTTTTAACAAGTTCATCAACATTGTGCGGATGCATTTTATCTCCAGCGCGGTAAAGCGTCCTTTCGCCGCTTTCATCTTTGCACATAACAGATTCTGCAAGAACCTTGCCGGAAATTTTTTCTTTGGTTTCCCTGTCATCCTTAACTTTAAGAGTATCGGTAACATAAAAAGCGCTGATTATTTCTTCTCTGGTGTTTAAACCAAGGGTGCGAAGGAAAATAGTTCCAAGGATTCTTTTTTTTCTGTCGATCTTTGCGTATATTAATTCGCGCTTTTGATCGATTTCGAACTCAAGCCAGCTTCCCCTGTAGGGAATAATACGCGATGAATAAATTCCTTTTTCGTGGCTGAAAATAACGCCGGGCGAGCGGTGTATCTGCGAAACTACTACTCTCTCTGCTCCGTTAATGATGAAAGTACCTCTTTCTGTCATAAGCGGAATATCGCCCATATAAATATCTTTCTGACGGATTTCGCCAGTCTGCTGAAATGCAAGATTAACGCGCGCTTTAAGCGGAACAGAATAGGTAAGACCTTTCTGTTTACATTCCAGTTCTGTAACTTTTATATTATCTTCGTCGAAGGTGTAATATTCATATTCAAGTCTCATATCTTCGTTGGGACTTTTAATGGGGAATGTAGATTCAAAAACTTCCTGAAGTCCCTGCAAGGCAGGCTTTTCGCCTTTATTTATTTTTTCTCTTTGTAAAAAACGCTCGTAGGAATTGAGCTGAATGGCAATCAGATCCGGCAGATCCATAACATCCAGAATATCTTTGCCAATATATGCGCGTTTGTCGGCTTGTTTTATCTTGACCATCGTTTTCCCCTTCCTGTCTTAACTATATACCATTTTTAACTGAATTGTACACACATTAGATAAACAAATTGTCCGCAAATTAACGCAGATTTACGCAGAGTGACCAGAAATAATCCCGGAATCCGCGAAAATCCGCGTAATCAGCGGACTTTTTAATTGAAAGCGTTGAACAAGTCTTATTGAATCTCAACTGTACCGCCTGCTGCGGTGATAGCTTCTTTGATCTTGTTTGCCTCATCCTTGGAAGCGCCTTCCTTAAGCGGTTTTGGCGCGCCTTCGACCAGATCTTTTGCCTCTTTAAGGCCAAGACCGGTTACGCCGCGGACTTCTTTAATAACTGCAATTTTCTTTGCTTCGTCAAACGCTTTGAGAATAACATTAAACTCTGTTTTCTCTTCTGCCGCTGGAGCTGCTGCTACGCCGCCGCCTGCTACTGCTACCGCTACCGGAGCTGCAGCTGAAACGCCGAATTTCTCTTCCATCATTTTAACAAGTTCGGAAACTTCCAGAACTGTCATTGATGCGATTGATTCTAAAATGTCTTCTTTTGTGGCTGCCATATTATCTTCTCCTAAAATGTGTTTAGCATCTCATACAAGATGCATTATTTAAAACCGACAGGAACGGCAGCTTCGAACCATTTGGTTCGCCGAAGCCTGACGGTTTATCTACTACTATGCGCCTTAAGCGCCTTTCTGGTCAGCGATCGCTTTAACTGTTCTTACCACGCGTGATGGTATATCGTTAAGCGCACCAACAAGATTGCGTGCAGGACCGTTCATTACCGACATGAGCATGGAAATAAGTTCCAGCCTGCCAGGCAGTTTAGAGAACGCTTCAGTCTTGGCAGCATCATAAACTGTGTCGCTTATTAATGCGCCTTTAACTTTTAAAGCCGGAGCTTCTTTTAAGAAATCAAAGAATATTTTTGCAACTTCATTTGCATCACGCGGAGTAATCGCTACTGCGGTAGGACCAACAAGGTAGGCTGACACATCCGGAGTCTGCATCTGCTGAAAAGCGATTACAGCAAAATTGTTTTTAACAACTTTGTATTCCACATCTTTTGCACGAAGCTGCTTTCTTAAATTGGTGATCTGCTCAACTGTAAGCCCGCGGTAATCTGTAAAGATAAAATCTTTAGCAACACTGAGTCTGTCTTTTAATTCACCAATAGCTTTAGTTTTACTTTCCTGTATTTTCTTAGCTATAATTGCCATATCCTACTCCTGATCCTTTATGGCGACCCATACGCCGGGTCCCATGGTACTTGCCACAGAAACGGTTTGAATAAACTCGCCCTTTACATCGACAGGGCGTTTGCGTTTAACTTCTGTCATTACCGCTGCAACGTTTTCTGCTACCTTTGCAGGCTCCATAGAAACTTTGCCGACTGCAATGTGCATGACGCCTGTTTTGTCTGCCCTGAACTCAACGCGGCCTTTCTTTAATTCGGCTAACGTACCTTTAAGATCGAAAGTAACAGTTCCGGTTTTTGGATTGGGCATAAGTCCCTTGCGTCCAAGCACCATACCTAACTTACCTACATCTTTCATCATGTCTGGAGTTGCAACAGCTACATCAAAGTCAGTCCAGCCGCCTTTAACCTTTTCGATTAAATCTTCTGCACCAACAAATGCGGCTCCTGCTTCCTGGGCTTCTTTTTCTTTTTCCGGTTTACAGAAAACAAGTACTTTCTTTTCGCCCCGGAACTGGTTTGGAAGAACTACGGTATCACGCACCGACTGGCTCTTTTTCAAATTAAGTTTTACCGACAAATCAACTGTTTCATCGAACTTTGCATAAGCCATCGATTTGACAAGCGTTAAAGCTTCAGTTAGCTCATAAGTGTTTGCCGGATTATATTTTTTTAAACTTTCGTTATATTTTTTTCCGCGTTTCATTTGCCCACCTCAACACCCATAGACCGGGCAGTTCCGGCGATAATCTTTACGGCAGCGTCAAGATCGTTTGCTGAAAGATCGGCCATTTTTGTTTTGCCGATTTCCTCAAGCTGCGCTCTGGAAATTGTACCAACCTTGATTTTGTGGGATTCTTTGGAACCCTTATCCAATCCGAGCGTCTTTTTGATTAAAACAGAGGCTGGCGGGGTTTTGAGGATAAAAGTAAATGATTTATCCGCATAAACCGTGATGATAACAGGGATTACAAGTCCCGGTTCCATGCTCTTTGTCCTGTCGTTAAACTGCTGGACAAATTGCGGCGCGCTTACGCCGTGGGGGCCTAACGCAGGTCCTACGGGCGGTGCCGGAGTGGCTTTCCCCGCAGGGCATTGCAGCTTAATATAAGCCGTTACCTTTTTCTTTGCCATTTATAACTCCTTTGTGGTGTGTACAGCGGCAAACCGTACTAGCGCCAATCACCAAAATGTTAGGTGAAAAGCTTCCACTATTAAACTTTTTCTACCTGCAAGAGATCAACCTCTACAGGCGCATTTCTGCCAAAAATACCAACCATCACTTTTAACTTGTTCTTCTCGTGGTTGACTTCTTCGATAGTTCCTACAAATGATTCAAACGGTCCGTCGATAATTTTTACCTGTTCGCCGGCTGCAAATGACTGCCTTGTGCGAACAGTTCGTTCTCCTTTAATTTCTCCGGACTTCTGTAAAATTGCTCTGGCTTCATCGCCGGACAGGGGCTGCGGCTTGCGATCTGCCGGTGTTCCGACAAAACCGGTAACTCCCTGGATTTTTTTTATTTTAGTGCAGGGCGCTTTCCAGCCCATATCGGCATCGGGCAAATCCATTTCTACAAGGATATATCCCGGAAGGAATTTCCTGGTTTGAGTACGTTTTTTGCCATCCTTAACTTCGACAACTTCTTCGCAGGGAACTTTCACATCACGCACAATATTTCTGTCCAGTTCACCGTTCTCGGTCATCATGCGGATTGTTTTTTCAATTTTGTTTTCATATCCTGAATAAGTGTGCAGGACGTACCAGCCCGTTGCCATTGTTTACCTTACTAATCTTAAAATACAGCTCTAATACCCAAGAGCAATAACATATCTATCAGCCCCAAAATGGCAGCTACGATAACTGTGGAAATTATTACAACTTTAACCGAACCGATAACATCATCTCTGCTCGGCCAAACTACTTTTCTAAGTTCCGCATAGGACTCTTTAAAAAACTGAATGATCTTTCTCACTTCATTCTCCTTAAATGTAACGCACGCTGTTTCAATAGCGTAACTAGCTTCAGGCGCAGCAGGCTTCGAACCCGCGACCTGCGGTTTTGGAGACCGCCGCTCTACCAGCTGAGCTATACGCCTATGATCTTACTTTATCTTTGTCTCCTTATGGAGCGTATGCTTTCGATCATGCGGGCAATATTTATTAAATTCCATTTTTCCTGGATATTGCGCCTGTTCTTGCTTGTCGTGTAATTGCGCCTTTTGCATTCACTGCACTGAAGAGCTATTAATTCCACTACTGTCTTTTTACTTGCCATAACAAACCTCGTTAAATATGCGGGTATAACCCAGATTTATAAACAATTCATCAAAACCGCCCGTGGTTTTGGAAGCCCTCAATCAGAATCGAACTGATGACCTCATCCTTACCATGGATGTGCTCTGCCAACTGAGCTATAAGGGCATAAAAGGCAACAACCTGAGGTGAAATTACCAGGGCACTTTACGCCGTCCTAAGAGAATAGCAAAAATGAGAATTTTGGTCAATAGGATAGAGAAAATTTACCTATTTTCCAATTCCGAAATTATCCTGTAATAAGCGGGTTTTGCCCTGCTTGTCGTACTTCCCTCGAACAACAGGGGCAGCCCCGTACGGCGCCAGCTTTGTTCATCAAAAACACCCCAAAAAGTGACCCGTTCGATAATATCAGCATTATCCAGAAAAACCTTAAAATACTCGCCATACAGGTTGGCAGCTCTTAATTTTCCATTATTTGTAGGGGGATTCCTGTTAGGGCTGTATTCACCCCATCCCTGAGACAGAATATCAAGCTCACTTATGGAGATTTTAACGCCCAAGGGCCTAAAAAGGTTCAAAGATCGCCGTATACTATCCGCAGATACACCTGTATTGTGATGTCCCTGCATGCCAATACCCTCAATAAGAGGTCTGGTTCCTCCATGCTCCCTTATATACCTTTCATTTACATCACGAACCATGTTGCGAACTGTTGTCGCCTTGCCATTTTCGTTTAAATTAAAGTCATTATAGTATAAAATTGCTGCCGGATCGGCCAGGCGGGCAGCAAGAAAGCCTTCGTATACAAAATCTGCTCCAATTGACCTGAACCAGGGATTTTCGCTCCTCATCGCAGTCCTCCAGGATCCAGGATCTGACATACTGTTCGGAAGAGCCTCGTTAATTACATCCCAGGCGTAAATTTTACCTTTATAACGTCCAACCACATCGGTTATGTACTGTTTCATTGCTGCAAGAGCAACTTCCCTTGGCTGAGAAGCAATTTGCCTCTGCCATTCAGGGATTTGGCTATGCCATAATAAAGTATGACCGACAATTTTAAAGCCGGATTCAAGCGCTGCATTAACCATGCGATCCGCTGTAGCCCAGTTGTACGAAATAACGCCTGTCGAAGAATTACGTCCGGTCGAAATAGAAGCGGGTTTCATCTCGTTTTCGTGGGTTAAAACGTTAAAATGATGAATAAGCCTTGGATTCATTACAGTTGTTGCGCCGGAAGGAACATCAGATGGGAAACCGCCCTGACCCTGACTTGTTCCATTGTGGAAAATAGCGCCTATCATAAAAAATTCGCTAAACTGGTCTTTTAGCGGCGGCAGTTCCATCATATCAACCAAACCCATCATAGTTGTAAGTATACTAAAAGTTTCCCTGTCTCCGTTTTTATCCCTTGCGGTAATTACGGCTTTGCCAGTCCCGGACACAGAGTCAGAAAAACTAAGAGCTGTGGCTATTCCGTTTTCTGTTACTGCCGCAATATCAGAGGCATTGGATGACCAGATAATTTTATCTGTTAAATCCAAATCAGTTATCATATCAAAAAGATTTATACTTGAGCCGATAGTTAAAGCATGCGCTTCCTGCGCATCCGCATCTCCCTGTGTTCTGGGGCTCATGCAAGAGGCAAAAATAACCAAAATAACAGGCAATACTGCCAATAAGGCAAATCGTGATTTTTTCATTATATACTCCTGATTTCTACTATATAGTTAATATATGTTTTAGGATAGCGTTGTTTTATTGTTGTTTTTATTACCTTTTTTGTGTATCTTAAATAAAAGGAAGGTAGATTATGTCGATACATATTGGAGCAAAAGAAGGCGATATTGCCGAGGTTGTGCTGCTCCCAGGCGACCCGCTGCGAGCCAAATTTGTTGCTGAGACTTTTTTAGAAAATCCGGTTTTATATACAAGTATCCGGAATATTTTGGGATATACAGGAACCTATAAGGGAAAAAGGGTTTCTGTTCAGGGAACAGGGATGGGTATTCCATCGATTTCCATATATGTTAATGAATTATTCAAAGAATACGGGGTAAAACGGGCTATTCGCATTGGAACTGCGGGAGCTCTCCATAAAGATGTTAAAATCCGGGATTTAGTGCTTGCTATGTCTGCATGTACAGACTCCGGAGCCAACAATATTCGTTTTGGAAGCAGGAATTTCGCTCCAACTGCGACTTTTTCTCTGCTTAAAACAGCATGGGATATTGCTGTTTCAAAGGGCTGGCAGCCAAAAGCCGGAGCTGTGGTTTCTTCCGATATGTTCTATACCGAGGACCCGGATGAATGGAAGCTTTGGGCAAAATTCGGCTGTCTTGCCATGGAAATGGAATGCGCCGAGTTGTACACTCTGGCTGCCAAATTCGGACGCGAAGCGCTTTGCATTCTGACTATTTCTGACAGTCTGGTTACGGGCGAAGCTACTACGGCAGAGGAGCGGCAGAATACTTTTACCAGAATGATGGAAACTGCGCTGGAGACTGCGATAAGCTGATCAGAAATGTATACCTAAAATATGCTTCTGGCTGAGGGCGGAAACCTGCCCCCTTCACTCCGGGAATATACTTCGTTCAGGGGGGCATTTTCCGCCCTCAGCCTAAATACTTATTTAGTATACATTTCTGAAAAAACGTAAATAGAATGTTCAGTTGATCTTTTACAAAGAAAAATATAAACTGTCTCAATAGCCCGGATGGTGGAATTGGTAGACACGCTAGTTTCAGGTACTAGTGCTCGCAAGGGTATGGAAGTTCGAGTCTTCTTCCGGGCAAATTAATTTTATTGATGTCTATGAACTAACAAGCTAAGATTTTTAAACTACGCTCTCTGCTCTTTTGTCATTGCTCATTTTTTATCTTGTTTTTTCTTTTTTTTTATGTTATATTGGTAACATGACCATTACACAAACCATAGAAGTTACGGACAACTACAGGCAGGTTACTGTACCTCGTGAAATTCCGTCTGGACCTGTTATTCTTACTTTTACCCCTGCAAAAACAGAGCCTGCGAAAGTTCCTGTATTTGGCTGCGCTAAAGGTCAATTCTGGATGGCAGATGATTTTAATGCACCGCTTGATGACTTCAAG
>WQXC01000009.1 GCA_009785045.1 Treponema sp.
AATTTTAACCATCATTAGCTGGACGGATTTTCTCATACTTTCCATCCCGCCGCCGATTCCGGTGTTTATTTTTTCTGTAATGTCTTTTGCCATCCGCTGAGGATCCGGCATGCTGCCAATTGCATTAAACAATGTTAAATCTCTGCGGCGCCTTACGACAGCTTCAGACAACGCTTCTATTGTGGCTTCGTTACTTTGGTTGAGAATATAATCCAGCGCTTGTAAAAGTCCGGGATCTGTCATGAAACCTGCTTTGCAGCAATACCGGGTATTGCTGTGGGTTAGACTTTTTTAGTGATATAATCGCTCTTAAGGCACCTTGTGCAAATTTTAAGCTTTGTAGTAGTGCCGCCTAATTCGGTTTTTACATTTAACAGATTGGGTTTCCATGTTCTGCGGGTACGATTTTTGGCATGACTGACTTTGTTGCCTGTGATTGTATGTTTTCCGCAAATATCACAACTCCGTGACATATTATCCTTCCTTCAAAAAAAGCCCCTTTCGGGTATATTAAGTATTATACAAAATGTACCAGAAAGGGGAAATAATGTAAAGTACTAGTCTCCAACCCTGATAGAATTAAACCAGGCATTTATATAAAGTTCCAGGTCTTCGCCAAGGTCATCGACAAGCTCGGTATATAGAAGGTCTTCTTCAGAATATGCAGAAAAACCCTTTTTATAATTACGGGCTGCCATATTTACAGTTGCCGGCAGGCCGAATTCATCAACAAATTCGGCATAAATTTCGGGTCTATGGATAAAATCGATAAATTTATGCGCTAAATCGATGTTTCTGGCGCCTTTTAAGATGCACATATTGTCAATGTACGAAGGACCGCCTTCCCTTGGGATAAAAAAGACAGTATCTGCAAGCAATTGGGGAAGGTCCGCAATTTCTTCAAAAACTGCTTCGGGATAACCGTGGACTACCCAAAAGTCACCATTGGCATAACCTTTACCAAAGGATTCTGCATCAAATTTGACCAGGTTTGGTTTCCATAAATTATTTATAAGGTCCCTTGCTGCGGTAACATAAACAGGGTTTACAGTATTTACCGAGCAACCCAGGAAAGCCAGCGCGCCGCCGATAACTTCGCGCATATCATCAAGCATTGTCATACGGCCTTTTAAATCTTCTCTGCCAAAGATTGACCAGCTGCGTTCAAAATAGGGAACCCTGGCTGTGTTTACAATAATACCTGCCGCGCCGTAGAAGTACGGGACAGAATATTCCATTTCCGGATCGTAACTTGCGATACGAAGTACTTCCGGATCTATGTTTCCAAGGTTAGACAATTTTGATTTGTCGATTCTTTCCAGCATGTCCTGCCTGATCATTATTGGAACATAATCTTTTGACGGGAATACGACATCGTAACCGCCGCGTTTTCCCTGATTAGCCATGAGTTTTGCATACATGTCTTCGTTGGAAGCAAACTCATCGTAGATTACCCTGCAATTATATTCTTTTTCAAACTTTTCTATTACCGAATCCGGCGTGTAGTAAGTCCAGTTGTAAATATACAACCGTTCTCTGGAATCACAGGAAATAATGACAGGCATAATTAATGCTGCCAAAACCGAAAGATAAATGATGTTAATTTTTCTCATCATAACCCTCCTCGATAATTATTTATGATTACTCCACGAATGTACAACAGTGAAATTACTCGCCGCCCACTCTAATGGAGTTAAACCATGCGTCGTTGTAGAGGTCCAATGCAGCGCCAAGATCAAACTTGATTTCTACATTGTTTAGATCCTCTGCCGAATACCATGAATCGCCTTGTTTAAACTGGCGTGCAGGCACATTTGCTGTTGCAGGAAAACCAAACTCATCCGCAAACTCGGCGTAAATTTCCGGTCTGTGGATAAAATCTATAAACTTGTGCGCCAGCTCAATGTTTCTTGCTCCCTTTAAAATACACATACTGTCTATGTACGCCGGGCCGCCTTCTCTTGGAATAAAGAAAACTGTATTTGCCATCATTCTTGGATTTTCTGCAATTTCTTCAAAAACCACTTCCGGATACCCCTGTACAACCCAAAACTCGCCGTTGGCAAAACCTTTACCAAATGCATCAGCGTCAAATTTTACAAGGTTCGGCTTCCATGAATAATTAATAAGGTCCCTTGCTTCGATTATCTGGGATGTTATATCAGTATTAACCGAATAACCAAGGTAAGCAAGAGCGTCTCCCATTACTTCGCGCATATCATCAAGCATTGTCATGCGTCCGCGAAGGTCTTCCCTTGCAAAAATTGACCAGCTCTGTTCAAACTCAGGCACTCTTGCCGTGTTTACAATAATACCTGCTGCGCCAAAGTAATAAGGCACCGAATATTCCATGTTGGGATCGTACTGCGCATATTGAAGAACAACAGGATCAACATTTACCAAATTAGGAATTAACGATTTGTCAATTTTTTCCAGCATGTTTTGTGCAATCATTATTGATACATAATCTGCCGAAGGAAAGACTATATCGTAGCCGCTGCCTCCGGATTTAAGCTTGGCATACATGTCTTCGTTTGATGCAAACTCGTCGTATATAACTCTTGCATTAAACTCTTTTTCGAATTTTTCGATGACAGATTCCGGCGTGTAATAAGTCCAGTTATAAATGTAAAGGCGCTCTTTCTTTTCGCACCCCATAATTAAAAGCACCAGACCAATTAAGCAAAAAACTTCCATTCTTTTAATCATTTTTTTCTCCCAAAAAAATTATTTAGCCGCAATATATTTTAAAAATTTTCTCAGCGTAATGCAGAGAATTACCGTTCCCAATATCATTACAACAGAAAGAGCGCTTATTAGCGGCGTGATCCCGCCCTTTCTGGTAATTGCAGAATAAATAAATATGGGCAGGGTAGATGATCCCGGACCTGCCACAAAGAATGTGATAACGAAATCTTCCAGCGAAAGCGTAATTGCAGTAAGAAGGCCGGAAATTATTCCTGGCATGCAAATAGGAAGCGTTACCTTAAATAAAATTTCCCTTTCGTTAGCTCCAAGGTCTGCGGCAGCCTCGATTATTGAAAAATCAAACTGATCAAGGCGCGCCATAACCATTAAAAATACAAAGGGAAGATTGAATGTTGTATGCGCAATAAAAATTGTAAAAAGCCCAAGCGGGATTCCAACTCCGGCAAAAAATATGGAGAGAGAAACGCCGATTATTATTTCCGGCAGGATCATCGGTAAAAATGAGATTGTCTGCACATAACCGCGCATTTTAAACTTGTACCAGCTAACTCCAATTGCGCCGATGGTTCCGATAACAGTTGCTGTTGCGGCGGACGAAATGGCTATAATCAGGCTGTTTCTTAATGCGCGCCATAATTCGCGCGAGTTAAAAAGTCTTTCATACCAGCGAAGGGAAAAACCTGTCCATTGCATGCTTGTTGATCCGTTAAACGAATAAACAACAAGGACAATAAGGGGAAGAAAAAGAAAAACAAGGGTAACTGCAAGAACAGTCTGCGACATAGAAAAACGCTGCCTGAATGCGCGCCTTGCATGTCTTGCCGCTTCTCCGTGTGATTTTGCAGGTTTAATGAACTGGACAAAGCCGGCAGCAAAACTTTTACCCATTATGCTGCCTCCGTTACGTTTTTATGCGCTTTTACTTCTTTGTTTCTTGTTGCATCTTTCTTCTGAACATACATCATCCAAAGGACGCCGACAGTAGTAACCACAGTAAGTACCATAGAAATTGCGGCGGCTCGCGGCCAGTTGCGGGATTTTAAAAGCTGGTCTGCGATTATATTTCCAAGCATATAAGAATCCATTCCGCCAACAAGGAGAGGGACAGCATATGCGCCGAAAATCGGAATAAATGTAAACAGTACTGCGGTAAAAATGCCGCCGCGAATGTTGGGCAGCAGTATTTTTATCATGGATAAAAATTTATTTGCGCCAAGGTCGCGAGCCGCTTCCAATAGCGAAAAATCAAATTTATCTATAGTGGAAAATAACGGCAGAATAGCATACGGCAGGTACATGTAAACAAGAACAAGTATTACTGCTTTTTGATTGTAAAGAAACGGGATATAATCGTTAATTAATCCGATACGCATTAACATATCGTTTAAAAAACCGTTATTGCCAAGGATTGTCATCCAGGCAAAAACTCTTATAAGAAAATTTGTCCAGAACGGAATTATTATAAGCAGTAAAAGCAATGTTTGATGTTTGCTTCTTGCCATTGCATAGCCGCACGGAAGAGCGATTAATATTGTAATAACAGTCGCAATAAAAGAAGTAATTATTGTCCGCAGGGTAATGTTTAAAAATACAGGATCAACCAGGTAACGATAAGCGGCAAGTGAAAATTCATTTTCTACGCCGCCGTATAATCCCTTTTTTAAAAAACTGTAAATTACAATTATGACAATCGGCGCCAGAAAAAAGAGGGTAAACCATATTGCCATGGGAGATGAATATAATGGCCCCAGATTCCTGCGGATTTTTAATTCGACCGCCGGTGCCTTAATATCCGCATTCAAGAGGGGAGCCTTCGCCGGTTCTCCGGCTCGGTTGAGGTTCAATCTCTTACCTCTACAATGTAGCCGTCAACGGCGCTCCAGGAAAGATACACAGAATCCTTCCAGCGGATATCAGGACCTTCGTCTGAATAATTTGCGTGCTGTTTTATTACGCGGATAATTGTTTTATCTGTTTGAACATAAAACTTTGTCTGAAAACCGGAATAAATCGGCTCGTCAACAATGCCCTGTAAAAGGTTAAGATCTTCGCGGTTTACTGCCGGTTTTTCTTTTGTAATAACTATTTTTTCCGGCCTGATTGTAAAGCTTACCTGTTGTCCAACTTTTATTTCATCAACATCTGTAACTTTAATTAAACCCAGTTCCGGAATTTCTACTTCTGCCACGTATTCGGTTATGCCTTCAAAATCATGGAGTTTATATTTTTCTACTTTTCTTATTATGCCGTCGTACAGGTTGGTTTCGCCGATAAACTTTGCGACAAATTTTGTTGCGGGGCTTTCGTAAATCTCATGCGGAGTATCTATTTGCAGGATTTCTCCCTGATTCATAACGGCAATTCTGTCCGAGACGGAAAGAGCTTCCTGCTGATCATGCGTTACATAAATAAAAGTAATGCCGATTTCATCATGAATGCGGTCAAGTTCAATAAGCATATGCTGGCGGAGTTTTGCATCCAGCGCGGAAAGAGGCTCATCAAGCAGCAGAACGCGCGGTTCGTTTATCAGTGCGCGCGCAATCGCAACACGCTGTTTCATGCCGCCGGAAAGCTGATTCGGCTTTTTGTCTGCGTGGCCTTCCAGTCGCACAAGCTCCAGATAACGTTCAACTTTGGAATTAATTTCTGCAGAAGAGACACCTTTTAAACGAGGAGAAAATGCAACATTTTCGAATACAGAAAGATGCGGAAAAAGCGCGTAGCTTTGAAATACGGTATTTGTAGGCCGCTTATTGGGAGGAAGTGATAAAACATCGTCTCCATCAAGAGTGAGACTTCCTTTATCGGGATGTTCAAAACCTGCAATTATACGCAACAAAGTAGTCTTTCCGCATCCTGACGGACCTAACAGGGAGAAGAACTCTCCCTTTTTAATTTCCAGACTCACATTTTTAAGTACATCAAAATCACCGAAAGACTTGCTAATCTCTTTGATGACAACATCACTACCTTTCAATATTTTACTTCCAGCCTCCCTCAAAAACCGGTTAATTTTACCTATAGGAACAATGGGGTTTTTTTGCGTTTATGTCAATAGTTTTTCTGTTATTAGTACTCAACTTTCCATAAAAAAAGTCCCTGCGGAGGCAGAGTAGGGCCTGCCAGAGAGCGTTCGCTGGAAGCGATTATTTCTGCCAGTTTCTGCGGCGAAGTGCCGGATTCCTCGTAGTGAAGGAAGGTGCCTGCTACAGAGCGTACCATGTTGCGCAGGAAGGCGTTGGCGCAGATTTCGAAGATTAAGCGGTCCTTTTCAATGTAGAAGTAGGATCTGTAAATATAGCGGTTTGGTGACTTCCCTGCCATTATAGAACTGTCAGAGGCGCTTGCAAAGATTGTGCAGTCAGTTTCCCCAAAAAGGAGCCTCCCGTAAGCGTTCAGGGTATCCAGGCGCGGGTAACGGTTTAAAGGCAGGTTGTAACGCATTTCTGTGGGCAGAAGGTTTCCGTTTGGGCTGTGCAGGAACTGGTAGCGGTAGACCCTTGCCTTTGCGCTGAAACGGGCGTGAAAGTCACTGTCGACTTCACAGGCATCCAGAATGCGAACATCATGCGGAAGAAGAGAGTTTAACGCAGGAGAAAAACGGTCTGCAGGGATGGTGTCTATATCAGTGTAAAAATTGGCTGCTTGCCCCTCAGCATGAACACCGGAATCTGTCCTGCCGGAACCCGTAAGGTTTATTTGCTTACCGTGCATTTTTTCCAGGGCATTTTCGATTACTCCCTGAACAGTGCGTGTTTTTTCGCCGTCTTGTCTCTGCCAGCCGCAAAAATCTGTGCCGTCGTAGGCGACAATTAATTTTATATTTCTGTTCATTCTTTATCGGAAAGTTCGCGGTTAATTGTGTCGTAAAGACTTCTGGCTATTTCAAGGAAAGCGCCAGGTTTATCCTTGGAGGATTTACCCATTCCAAAAAGTTTTGCGATTGTTCTTCGCGCATCTTCCAAAGATGATATTCTTTCCGCTTCGTTATGAGCAGGTCCGAACTTATAGCGAAGATACGCGCACATGTATAACATTCCTTCGTAAGAATAATTTTTATCCGTATCCGGGCCGAATATTTTTATTCCTGATAATGTTTCTCTTCCGCTCTGTTCGCGTGCAAGCGCTTCGTTGTATAAATACTGGGATTTTTTCCGGAAAAGAGTCGCAAGCCAGTCATAGTGCTGACCAGAATATTTTTTATCAAGTTCATCCAGAAGCCATGCGCAGCGTATTGCAGCAAGTCCCTGTTTGATTGTCGGGGATGATTGCTTGTTATAATAATCATAGCAGCGCAGAGTCAGATACTGCGAAGCAGCACCGTCCATTAATGTGCGGTTTTCGTGGAATTCCACATTTGGGAAAATTAATTGGGTTTCTTTCATGCGGATTTCTATATCGTCTCTGACTTTTTCTATATTATCTTTTGGAAGCTGCGGAAAATCCGCTTCCATTGATGAAAACCAGCATTCAGGGCAGACGATTGCTTCGTATACAAGAGGAAAAATAACGCCGTATTTTGCCGACGGTTCGTAAAGACGGTGGAGTTCTTCTGTGAGTTTGCCTGCAATTAACCTGCCGCCGCCGGAAAAAAGTTCTTCCTTGCGGAATTCTGCATCACAGACAGGACACATATATTCCTTCTTTGATTGAAAAGTAACTTTTAATTCTTTGTCCTCGTCATCTTGCTTTTTTTTGGCCATTATTTATACCCTTTCCAGAATGATTACGGCGATTGCATTTTCTCTTTCATGCGAAAGTGAAATATGCACCTTGTTTGCGCCTGATTTTTCAAACGCTGTTTGCGCTGTATTAAACAATACGATTTCCGGTTTTCCGTTTTTTTCGTTAGTTATCATAATATCTTTTAATGCAATATCTGTAAGCCCGGTTCCCAAAGCTTTACCAAACGCTTCTTTGGCGGCAAATCTGGCTGCAAGTGTCTGGCTTGCGCTGTTTTTTCTTGACGAAGCAAGCGCAAGTTCTTCCGGATGAAAATATCTTTCCAGGAGTTTTAAGTTTCTAATCCATCCTTCCATTCGTCCTATCTGGACGATATCAATTCCTATTCCTGTTATCATTATTCACTGTCTCCGGTATATGTTCTTGTTTCTAAATTCTGTAAATAATCGTTGTCCTGTCCTTCGCGTACAATGCGGCGGATAGTTCCCCTGAACTCAAGCATTTTATTTCCGTGTATCGATAAAAGCGGATTATCATTTATAATGCTTACCATTATGGAGAAATCATCGTATCGCCTGTCCAGATTAATTATTTCTGTATAAAATTCTATATGATTTTCAAGAGCGCTTCTGGGACCTTCCGTGACAACGCTGCCTGGGATTAATGACTGAAATGTCAATTCGTAGCCTTCCGCTACAGTACCCTGAATGACCGGAAAAACAGGAACGTTACGTGTAATTTTTCGCTCCAGAAGCAGCGGAATCTCCAGCGGCAGAACGGATATTTCCAAAGGTTCTACCCCAAGAGCGCTGCCTTTCTTGCGGATTTGCACAGGAACCCTGTAGCTGCCTTCGTTTGTATATCTTCCAAGATCGATATATGCTTCGATATCCTCTTCAAGGATAGGCTGTATTCCGTCGGCTTCTCCGCGCAGGGAAACCCTGACTGCGCTTGCAAACGAACTTGCAGGTAAAAGTGTTTCGCTGGATTGGATAAGCAGCGGAGCTGTAAAAAATCTTATTTCCAGATTATTCATTCTGTAAAAAACAGATATAATTATTGCTGCTGCCAAAGAAAGAACTTTTACAGGCCATTTTTCGGTTATTTTTGCGATTAGCTTTCGGTTAATCAACAAGAACCTCCCTGTCGTCAGCGGAAGAGTCTCCTGCCTGCAGAGGCGCTTCCTTGCGGCTTCCTTTATCCAGCAGTTCCATTAATTTGCGCGTAACCTCTGCAGAAGATAAATCGTAGTAAAGTTTTGCGTCATAAGCAAGGGAAATAGCGCCTGTTTCTTCGGATACTATCAGTACTACGGCGTCTGACTGTTCTGCCATGCCAAGGCTTGCCCTGTGGCGGGTGCCGAAGTTTTTACGGATATCCTGTCTTTCTGAAAGCGGCAGAAAACATCCGGCTGCAGCAATTTTTCCACCCTGAATTACCATTGCGCCGTCGTGCAGGGGACCGTCAAACTCGTAAAGCGCAGTAATTAAACCTGATGAAATTTCGGCGTTAATTTTTGTGCCGGTTTCTATTATGTGTTTTAAATTTATTTTACCAGGAAAAACGATGATCATTCCGCGTCTTTTTTGTGAAAGAAGTTCTGTTGCGGTTATTACCGCGTCAAGTTTGCCTGTATGAACTGCGGCATTGGGCCTGAAAAAATCTGTTTGGCCCAGGCGCATGAATATTTTTCTAAGTTCCGGCTGAAAGACTATTGCAATTGCTATAAATAAACCGGGAGCAATCATTGTAAGAACCCAGCGCAGGGTTGTAAGGTTAAAAAGAAACGCTATACCGTAAACAAGAGCTAAAAAGCCGGCTCCTTTAACAAGGGGAAGAGCCTGTGTTTTTTCCAGGAGCTCATATCCTTTATATAGAAGAAAGGCAAGGAGAGCCACGTCCAGAACAGGGCGGATAAAATCATAAATGGAATAAAGCCACTGAAACCAAGTCATTAACTCATAATACCAAAAAAGTATAAAAATGTATATCTATAAAATAGTTGGTTATAATAGAATTTTTATCGATTTTTTGTGATTTATCTTAGAATTTAATGTAAAATATCAATAATGAAGATTCTCGCCATTGACGACAATGAATCTGCTCTAAAATTACTGGCCAGTTCAATTGCCGAAGTACAGCCGTCAGCCCAGATTTTTGGATTTAATAAACCATCGGACCTGCTTGTGTTTGCAAAAAGCAATCCTTGCGACATTGCGTTTTTGGACATTAAAATGTGGGGTATGAACGGTCTTGTTTTGGCAAAGGAATTAAAAGATTTAAATCCTAAAATAAATATAATCTTTGTGACGGCTTATTCCAAATATTCAACCGAGGCGTTTGGGCTTTATCCAAGCGGATACATTTTAAAACCGGTTACAAAAGAAGCTGTAGAAAAGGAAATTGATAATTTACGCTATCCGATCGATCAAAAAAGCAGCGCGTTATTATACGTACAGACTTTTGGGAACTTTGATGTTTTTTCTTACGGCACAGCATTAAAATTTGGTTACAGCAAAACAAAGGAGTTGCTTGCTTATTTAGTTAACCGCAATGGCGCGTCTGTAAATATGAATGAGCTTTGCGCCGTATTGTGGGAAGATAAAATTGACACTGATAGCTTAAAAGCATATTTACGTAAATTAATCAGCGATTTAATTAAAACGCTGAAAAAGGCTGGAGCTGACAGTATTGTGTTAAAGCGGTACAACAGTATTGCAATAATACCTGAAAAAATAACCTGTGACAGCTACGGGTTCATGAAAGGCGATCCGGTTTGTGTAAATAATTACGCAGGAGAATATATGGCTCAATATAGCTGGGCAGAAAACTCAAAATGGAAATTCAGTAATGTTTTAAACGGAGCAAAGTAATAATGTATGCAGCAGACCATATCGACATAACAATAAATATTATAAACACCATTATTTGCCTTTTGATTCTGTTTTTTGTAGCGTCAAGCGAGTACAGAAAGTTAAAACGCAGCCGAATATTTATCCGTATTATTATTGTAAATATTATAGGTTTACTTGTAATAATCACAGAAAATATTTTTAATATTAATGCTGTTTCGGAAAATTCTATTTTGACAAAAGTGCTGATTGTATTAATTCCTCTTTTTGGGCCGATTATATTGATATTTTATATTGAATTGATAATAACAATACTTAAAGAGAAAACTACGATATCAAAAATTGCTGTTTATGCAGCGTATATAGCGGTCGCTACATGTCTTATTGATATTATTAGCACAATTATTTTGCTTCCTGTTTCCATGTTTTATATGACAGATCTAAGCCACCATATTGTACTAAGAGAGCTGCATAGCTGGTTACTGTTCAGCCGGTTTCTTTCGTTTGGATGTATAGCTATCGGTGTAGGCTTGCTTATCGCTTATAATAAATATTTAAGCAGAAGAGAACTCTTAACCCTCTTATCATACGCAGTTCTGCCAATAGCAGCTATTTTATTAGAGCTGTTTTTATGGAGACTAACGTTAATTAATTTTTCCATAACGCTTGCTGTTTTAATTTATTACGCAAATATCCAAAGCGAATTGTCGCAGCAAGTCAAGCAAAAAGAATTGGAGCTGACCAATAGCAAGGTCGCCATTATGCTTTCGCAAATTCAGCCGCATTTTTTGTACAACGCCCTGTCTGCAATTGCACAGCTTTGTGATGAAGACCCGGTAAAAGCAAAAAAGGCGACATTGGACTTTTCTAAATATTTGCGAAATAATATGGAATCACTCAATGACAAAGGTTTGATTAGTGTAGAAAAAGAACTGGAACATGTAAAAGGATATCTTGATTTAGAAAAGTCCATGTACAGGGAAACGCTGAATGTGGTTTACGATGTTCAGGTTGGGGGTTTTATGCTGCCGCCGCTTTCTATACAGCCAATAGTTGAAAATGCAGTTAAGCATGGTATTGGTCAAAAAGAAGGCGGCGGAACTATTAAAATTTCTGTTAACGAGGCCGGCAATGTATATATTGTATCTGTGTCAGATGATGGAGCGGGGTATAACACAGACAACTTCGCTGAAGAAACAAAGACACATATAGGCATTAATAATGTGATACAAAGGCTCAAAGAACAATGCGATGGGACGCTGGAGATTTCCAGTGAACCTGGAATAGGGACAACCGCTGTAATAAGGATACCTAAAATTATATTTTAATAGGCCTGGTCTTTGTCACACTTTTGGGGCACTTTGTTTGGTACACTTCGGGAAGGAGTGTTTTTATGTCAAATAGTGAAGCTCTTGTTTCTATAAGAAAGTTGTTTTTATCAGAAATAAACAAAAACAAGGAAAAAGAAATTGTAGAAATCCTGCTGCAGGGAGATATTCCGATTGTTTGCATCAACCGTGAACAGCAAAAAAAACGCAATATGCCGTTTAGTTCACTTTATGGAAACGGAAACCGTTTTTGGCTGCAAAAACAAAGCTGGGATTATTTTATCTCTGAAGAATGTAAACAAAAAATAGAAAAGTTAACAAACACTGAATCTGCTGTTTTAAAAACACCGGATAAATCCCCGGAACCGGCGCTTAAACCAGCGCCTAATGCCTCGCCTGAGGCGGTTGTAGTTCAGCAAACAGACAAATCCGATACGTCGTCCAGTAATTCTAAAGATACAAAATATATAGTTAAGCATGCTGACGAAATTAATAAACTTGCAGAAAATAAAATAAGCGATCCAAAAGTAATATCCAACGTGTTGGTAGATGCTGTAAAAGATACTGCTAATATTAATCAAAATATAATGCAGGATGCAGTATTGTGTTCGGATGATGAAGCTAAAAAACTTACGCAAAGTATGGTTAACTCGACAATGGCTATGGTAAAAGCTTCTTTGTCTGTTCCAATGGAAGGTGTTTTACAGGATGAATTAATAAATACCCTGGTAGAAAAAAACCAGAATCCTATCATGAAACACATGATTAGATCATATACCCAAGGTATTGCATTTTTTGAATTTTACAACAGGCTTATGTCTTCATCTTATGTAATTGCAAAACTCAGGATAGAGTTTAAGAAAAAATATCTTCCGTTATATACAACATTGCTGCCGCATTTTGATCCCAGTCAATTGTCGCTTGAAAGAGTTTTTCATGGGGGTTTGCGTGAAATCCCGCCTAATTTAATTTATAATTGGTCGGCAGGATTATTACTCCACGATGTAGGAAAAAAAACCAATATAGAATACAAAGAAGGTGAAGCTGCTTATGATCATATAGCTGCAATCGATCATGTCAGATTTGGAATGTCTTCGATTGTAAATAAAACAAATTATTGCAGGGAAGTTGCTTTTATTACAGGTTATCATCATGATTATTATGGGAACAATGGAAGTTATGGTATTTATACCTCTTATATAAATAACTTTAAGAAAAAATTTCCCGGTAAAATGCAGGATTTTTGTATTGGATTTGAACTTGAAAATTTAGTCAAATGCGAAGTTCTTGCTTACTTTCCCGCTAAAATATTGGAAATTATAGATACATATGACAGTCTTACCGATACAAGCCGTACCAGCAGTAAAATATTAAGTCATGATGAAGCTATTGATACAATGTGGAATCTATATATTGTCAGACATCGCAGGCTTGATCCTATTCTTTTTGATATTTTCGTGAAATTTAGAAGTGCAAAAGAATATTTTAAATACGGTTAACTTTTCTATAAATTGAAAACAGCATTTACAATGCTTTTGCCGTCCAGATTATTAATGGAAAGCAGTTCTTCTCTTGTGCCTAGAGCATTATCCTTTTCTATAAAGCTGTTATCTGCTGCCAGTACTAATATTTTTGCTGAACAATTTTGTTGCAGAGCCAGAGCAGATGCATATTCTCCAAATCCTCCGTGTCTAATGCCTTCTTCCATGAAACACACTGCTTTATATTCATTCATAATATTTCTAAGATAATCTTCATCGACAGGTTTTAAAAAACGCAAATTATATAAATCTGCTTTAATTCCTTTTTCATTTAAAAGAGTCTGCGCTTCTGTAGCTTCTTTATATAAACTGCCGGTAAAACAAAGGCAAATATCGCTCTTGTCATTTTTAGAGAGAAAAACTCCTCGCCCTGTTTCAATCGGCGTAGAGAAAACTTCTATCTCCTGCGGGCAGTACGCCTTTGGGTATCTGATAATAGTTGGACCTAATCCTTTTCCAATTACCCAATACAGCATAAGCTGCATCTCACTCTCGCTTGCAGGAGCCAATATCGTCATATTTGGCGTACTGCGAAACAGCGATATGTCAAAAAGCCCTTGATGAGTTTCGCCGTCCGCTCCAACAAAACCAGCCCTGTCAAGCGCGAAAATAACCGGCAGATTCTGAAGTGCGGTATCGTGTATAACCTGATCTACGGCGCGCTGAATAAATGTTGAATATAACGCTACGACAGGGCGTAAACCGCGAGCGGCAAGACCGCAGGCGAAAGTTACAGCATGTTCTTCCGCAATACCGACATCAAAAAAACGATTGGGTAAATATTTTGCAAAAGCAGAAAGTCCCGTACCCGTCTGCATGGCAGCAGTTATAGCAATTATTTTTTTATCTTTATTGGCTGCATTTAATATGCAATTTGAAAAAGCTTCTGTAAAACTTTTTTTTATTTTTTGATCTTCTTTATTATTCGTTGATTCGTTTGCAAGACCGCCGTCAACCGAGAAAGAGCCAACACCGTGATAACTATCCGGATCATCTTCGGCATACCCGTATCCTTTGCCTTTTCGGGTATTGATATGAATAACTACAGGACGGTTTAGCTTTCGAACATCGTTTAAGACATCGATTAACGCCTGGATATTATGTCCGCCGATAGGTCCTACATATTCAAAGCCAAGGTCAACAAAAAAGTTATCAATATAAAAAACGGCTTTTACAGCGCGTTTAAGCCTTACAACCAGATTAAAAAATGCATCGCCGATAAAAGGTATTTTTTTTGCCATTGCATCAAAATGGCGGCGGAATGTCTGATATTTTGCCTTCATGGAAAGACGGCTTAAGTACTTTGAAAGTCCGCCGACATTGCGGCTTATTGACATTTTATTATCGTTAAGTATTACAATAAGCGGAAGCCCAAGATGCCCTGCATGAGACAGCGCTTCGTACGCCATTCCGCCTGTAAGGGCGCCGTCGCCGATTACTGCTATAACATGGGATTTGCCGCCCTGAATTCTGTCTGCAGCCAAAAGCCCAAGAGCAGCCGAGATAGAAGTTGATGAGTGCCCTGTATTAAATGCATCATGAAGGCTTTCTGTGCGTTTAGGAAATCCTGCAATACCGTCTTTTTTGCGCAGCGAAGAAAAAGCGCCAAGGCGGCCTGTGAGGAGTTTATGCGCATAACATTGATGACCGACATCCCAGACAATTTTATCGTCAGGGGAATTAAAAACCCTGTGCAAGGCTATGCTTAATTCTACAACTCCCAGATTGGAAGCCAAATGCCCGCCGTTACTGGAAACCGTACTTACAATTTTTTCTCTTATTTCCTGGGCAAGCTGATTAAGTTCGCGAACAGAAAGTTTTTTAATATCCAAAGGAGATTTTATTTTTTCCAGTAAAATAGCTAAACCTCCGTTGTATAATTAATTATAAAACGTTCAAGGTTTTTATAATCGTTAAGATATTTACGCCTGGAAGTAACAAGATCTTTTAATTCTGTATACATATTTTGATCAACTTCTTCTGCAAGAGATAAAAGATATTTTTCTGTTTCATTTATGTACCTTTCTACAAATTCCATATTGTTTACAAAACCGAGCGAAATCATGTTTGATATGCGATCTGCCACTTTTAGGATCTTTGCCGACTGTGAACCAGATTCTTTTATCCGGGTAAGAAACTCAGGCTTTGTTTCGTTATGGCGCCTTGTTACTTCCAAAACAAGATCGTAAACTGCATAGCTTTCATAGTCTATGCCAAGCATTATATTATGGTTAAAATCCGGGATATCTTCCAATACATCATGAACAAGCGAAGCTTTTAGTAATATTGAGTCGATATATTTATAATCGATAAGAATGGACATAGTATCAAGCTGATGGCGGAACATATTACCGCCTCCTTCGCGTGATTTTCCGATTAAATATGTAGCTAGCTGGATGTACGGAGCAAGACGTGTTCCGCTTAATTGATCGGTTTGTTCTGGATTCATTATAGATCCCTTAAATAGCTGTCGAATTTTTCAGTACGCAAAAGAGTTTCTTCCAGTTTACTTTTTTGCTCTGCCACAAGTTCTGCCGGCGCATTTTTAACAAATTGCTCATTGGAAAGTTTAATGCGAAGGCTCTCGATATATTTGCGATCTTTTTCCAGATCGCTGTTAAATTTTTTCTTAAGAGCTGCTGTGTCAATTGCTTCTGCGACAAATACAAATACTTCAAAACCTGAAGCCGCCATTCCTATGGAACCTGACGGTTTTTGCGTGTTAACACCGGATTCAAACTGTATCTCGCCGAGTCCTGCTAAAAGAATAATAAGCCCTTCGTTTTCTTTAAAAGGTTTTTTTAGTTCCGGAGCAGGGCGTACAAGTACGCGTAGTTTTTTATCAGGCGTTATGCCGCACTCGCTTCTCAGCGTTCTTATCATACCAACCAGCGATTGAAGAGCCGAAAAGTTTTTTTCTTCGGTTTGTGAGTTACGCACTTCGCTGTATTCGGGATAATGCGCGTTTATAAGTAATTCGCCTTTTACTGTATTTGGCAATTTGCTGTAAATTTCTTCTGTTACAAACGGCAAGAGAGGGTGGAGCAGGCGAAGAGATTCAGACAACACATCCAATAATACTGTTGTAGCGCGGTCTTTCTCTGCGGATGAAACATCCGAATCTGCACCGCCTTTCATGGAAAGTTTTGTTGCTTCCACATACCAGTCGCAAAAATCGTTCCAGAAAAACTCGTAAGCAGTTTGAGCAGCGTCATTAAACCGATATGAAAAGAACGCTTCATGCATTAATTTTGCGGCATTATTGAGGCGTGAATATATCCATTTATCTGCCGCATTCAGTTGCGGATTTTGTATTGTATTTCTGCCATCCAGATTCATCAATATATAACGGCTGGCATTCCAGATTTTATTTGCAAATTTGGAACCAAGTTTAAAAGAATCTTTATCTACAAGAACATCCTGTCCCTGAGCGCAAATGAATGCCAAAGTAAACTTCATTGCATCTGCGCCAAACTCGTCTACAAGTTCCAGCGGGTCAATTCCGTTTCCAAGAGACTTGCTCATTTTGCGTCCCTGTTTATCGCGCACAAGACCATGAATGTAAATGTCACGGAAAGGCGCCTTACCTGCAAACTCCATACCTGCCATGATCATTCTTGCTACCCAAAAGGGGATAATATCATAACCGGTAACAAGAGCAGTAGTAGGGTAATATTTTTCCAGGTCAGGAGTAGAATCGTTTACTTTTTCCCAGCCTAAAGTTGAAAACGGCCAAAGCCAGCTTGAGAACCATGTATCAAGAACATCGGGATCCTGTTCAATATCTTTGCTTTTACAATCAGGACATGTGTCGATGTCGTTACGCGAAACTGTCAGTTTACCGCAGGTAAGACATGTCCATGCAGGAATGCGGTGTCCCCACCACAATTGGCGGCTTATACACCAGTCGCGGATATTTTCCATCCAGTGTTTATATGTATTTTCCCATTTTTTTGGATAAAAAATAATGTCGCCTTTTTTCCAGCAGGCTAATGCTTTTTCGGCTAACGGTTTCATTCTTACAAACCACTGCTCAGAAAGAAACGGCTCTATTACTGTATTGCAGCGGTAGCAATGCCCAACAGAATGTTTTATAGGTTCGTCTTTTACAAACCAGCCGTCGGCATCCATGCCGCCTGCGGTAAGGTCTTCGATTACTGCCTGGCGCGCTTTTTTTACAGATAACCCGCGGTATTTTTCGGGAACATTTTCGTTTAATGTTCCGTCCGGGTTAAGTATATTTATTTCGGGCAGACTATGTTTTTTGCCGAGTTCCCAGTCGTTTGGATCATGCGCAGGAGTTACTTTTAATGCTCCTGTTCCAAAACCGCGTTCAACATAGGTATCATAAATTATGGGTATATCACGATCGGTAAGCGGCAGGCGCAATGTTTTGCTTTTAAAAGCAGAGTAGCGTTCGTCTTCCGGGTGAACTGCAACCGCAGTGTCGCCTAACATTGTTTCCGGGCGTGTTGTTGCAATTTCTATATATTTTTCTTTATCGTCTGTAAAATAATAACGAATATGATACATCTTTCCCGCTGTGTCATCGTGTTCAACTTCGTCATCCGCCAAAGCAGTACCGCAGGAAGTGCACCAGTTTACAAGGTAATTTCCCTTGTAAAGAAGATCGCGCTCATACAGAGTTACAAAAACTTCACGCACTGCGCGGGACAAACCTTCGTCCATTGTAAAACGTTCGCGGTTCCAGTCGACACTTGCGCCTATTTTTTCAAGCTGCTTTGATATAATCGCATGATGTTCATTTTTAACTTTCCATGTTTCTTCCAGAAACTTTTCCCGTCCAAGATCGCGGCGGCTTTTTCCCTGTTCTTTTAACTTACGCTCAACGACATTCTGGGTAGCAATACCGGCATGATCTGTGCCTGGTACCCAGAGCGTGGGGATTCCGCGCATACGGTGAAAACGTACAATAATGTCCTGTATGCTGTTGTTTAAACCATGCCCAAGGTGCAGGACACCTGTAACATTGGGAGGGGGAATAGTGATAACATAAGGCTCCAAAGCGGGCGTTTTGGCGGATTCTGGTTTGAATGCACATGAGTCCTTCCACTGGGCATAGATGCGATCTTCAAAGGATTTTGGGTCATATGCTTTTGCAAGTTCTATTGAGTTCATTATATAGAATAATATACTTTTTAATTACGAACAATTCAACACTTCGCACTTGCGATAAGTACGATTTTTTGATATTATTGATTTATGAGATATTTAGTACCAAACGATTATATGGCAGATCCTTCTGCTCATGTTTTTAACGGCAGGCTGTATATTTATCCTTCTCATGACTGGGAAAGCGGTGTACAGGAGAACGACAACGGCGATCATTTTAACATGAAGGATTATCATGTTTTTTCCATGGATGATGTAGAACATGGTGTAGCGGCAGATCACGGCGTAGCCCTTGATGTAAAGGATATCCCCTGGGCAGGCCGTCAGTTATGGGACGGCGATGTGGCTCATAAAAACGGTAAATACTACATGTATTTCCCATTAAAAGATAAAAATGACATTTTCCGCTTTGGTGTTGCCATTGCAGATCGTCCGGAAGGACCTTTTATTCCACAGCCAGACCCGATGCGCGGTAGTTATAGTATAGATTCCTGTGTTTTTGAAGAAAACGGCAATTACTACATGTATTTTGGCGGTATTTGGGGCGGTCAGTTACAGCGTTACAAAGACAATAAAGCGCTCGAAAACGGCGCAACATTTCCTGCAGAAAATGAACCTGCAATTTGTCCGCGTGTTGCAAAATTGAGCGATGATATGCTCCAGTTTGCAGAAGAACCAAAACCTGTCGTACTTCTGGATAAAGAAGGAAAACCTCTTACCCAGGGTGATAATCAAAGGCGCTTTTTTGAAGCTTCCTGGATGCATAAATATAACGGTAAATATTATTTTTCGTATTCTACAGGCGATACTCATTTTATTTGCTATGCTACAGGCGACAATCCCTACGGGCCCTTTACCTATCAGGGAGTAATTTTGACCCCTGTTGTCGGCTGGACAACACATCATAGTATTGTAGAGTTTAAAGACAAATGGTACCTGTTTCATCATGACAGCGTCCCCAGCGGCGGCAGAACATGGCTTCGCAGTCTTAAAGTGACAGAACTTAAATACAATGCAGATGGTTCAATACAAACTATACAGGGCAGCGCTAAATGAGCACCCGTGAGCCGGAGAAACAATTGGACAAAGATAAGGCAAAAAGAAACCTGCAGACTATTTTAGAAAGAATGCACACCGATACTGATATAAATCAACTGCATGAGTACCACAGATTATATAAAAAAGAAATTTCCATTTTTAAGCGCTCCTGGGCAGCGGCATGGCTTTTTATGTATTACGACAGATTAGAGACTCCCCGCGCGAAAGCCGCGGATAAAATGCCGGAAAAAGCAGAAAGACAGCGAAAGGCTCAAAGCGCTAAAGCGGAAAAAGCGGCAAAACCGGATAGAAATAATACAGCCGCGGCAGCCGAGTATATTCTGACAGAAGAAGAATCAAAACGGCTTTTTATCAGTATTGGAAAAAACCGCCGTCTGTTCCCAAGAGAAGTTATTTCGCTGATAATGTCCAAAACATCCGCTGCAAGAGAGGATATTGGCGTTATCCGCATTCTTGATAATTATTCGTTTGTGCAGGTAAGAGATTCAAAAGCTGATGAAATAATCGAAACGCTTACCGGTGTTAAATTCCGCGGAAGAACATTGACTGTCAATTTTGCCAAACCCAAGACAGCGGAATCTGACTCAGAATGATATAACCTGAAACAGATACAATATAATAAAGATAAAAACCAAATTTAAACTTATTCCCAGCAGCATTAAAATCCAGGCAAGCGCTTCGAGCAGGTAGGCGCGTCTGGCAAAGTAAACGGCAAGGCGCGGGGAAGATCCAGCCAGTAATCCAAAGCGGGCAAGATCGTAATCTGCCCTTAATTTTAACGCATTCCATGTAAGCCGTTTGTATAGTGTGGTAAATAAAAAACCGGGCGGAAAAACATGAAGGATGGGAATAAAAACAGCCGCCAGCGCTGTTATTACTGTTAGGCGAAATGCAGGTCTGCTCAAATACGAAGCTGCTATATAGATAAGCGCCAGAGCGCCGATAACAAGAGAAATTGGAGTAGCGCTGTTCCAGTATTCATTGCGAGCCCGCGCAGCGCGGATAATTGTGCTTGATAATTCTGCATCAGGGCAGTTGTAAAAAATTACCATAAGCGGCTGTTCTTTTGTTGATACAAAACTTAATCTGTTGTTTTGCATTTCTATCTGTCCGCCGATGTAAACCTTTGCGCCTTCTGTTATTGTAGAAATCCGGTTCCATCGGATCTGTTCCGGCGCATCGGGGAACCCATCTCCTTCATGTATCGGCAAAAGATAACATTTGGTGTTTTTTAATGACACTGGTATGGTTAGATCGCTGCCTCTTACCCAAAGAGTATGATTGTCAGTTATGGATTCGATTCCTCCCAAAAAACGGAAAATGCCTCCCTGATTTAATTGACGGTATGCGCTGTAATCCAATAGCTGACTTGAGCGGAGATTGTTGAATCGATTTCTGAAATTTCTCCAAATGTAGCGGTTAAAAAAACCGCCTGCGATTGGCACAAGAGCATACCAAAAGACAACGATTGCCAGTATGACTAGTATTATTGAAAATCTCGTGTTATTATCCCTCCATGGCTGATAAAAACATAATTAATCTGGTTGTAGGACCAATTGCAACAAACTGCTGGATATATCCGCTGGACGACGGCACTGCTGCAATCATCGATCCGGGTGACGAAGCGGAAGAAATTATTGCCGCTCTTAAAAATCACAAGCTGCCAAACGGACAGCAGCTAACTCCTAAATACATTTTACTCACTCACGGTCATTTTGACCATATCTGCGCGGTGCCTCAATTGGCTGCGGCGTTTCCGGGTATAATCCAAATAGCGATTCACAGTAAGGACAGCGCTTACCTGGGTCCTGATGCATACAACGTACATAAAAACAGCATTAAATCTGCCATGGGTAATTCATCGTTTTTAGATATGTTTTGGGCAGACATGCCTCCTGCCGATATTCTTCTGGAAGAGGGGAGCAGTGTCGGCCCGTTTACGGTTATTCATCTTCCGGGTCATACTCAGGGAAGCATTGCCTTTTGGGACAAAGAAAACGGCATGCTTTTTACTGGAGACACTCTGTTCGCCAGAGGCATTGGCCGCACCGATCTTCCCGGCGGCGACGAAAACAAAATCTTTGAAAGTTTAAGACGTTTATTTGCAATGGAACCAAACATTGTTGTTTACCCCGGACACGGAAGAACAACTACGATAGGACAGGAAAAGCGGTAGGCAAGTTATCAATTAATTATTGCGTAATATTTTAACTATCTCTTTTCTTTATTTACTCTTTCAATTTTTCTTAAAATAGCACCACCATAGAAGGCTGTTAAAAGCGTTCCTATACTTCCGACTATTAAAGATAAACCAACAACACTTTTTCCAAGATAGGTTAATACACTGCCTGCAATAATACAAAGAAAAGCAATTGCAGCCGAGATAATTTGCCCTTTGTTTGCTCGTTTATTGTCACCTTCTATTATTGTTTTTTCAAGAGTCATTCGGTGATTAACTTGAGAAATATAACTATCCATAATTATTTTTGCAATACCAGGATGAATTTTTTCATACCTTTCCAACTCATCTGGGGGTGGAAGGATATCCACCCTATATTCTAAATTAGCAGAAGCAACGAGTTCACCCGATGGTAATTGAGTAATTTGCCTGTTATCTTTAGATCTGGTTCCCATTTATTACCAACTTATAGGCGGCTTGAAAGTCATTTTTTAATGTTTTAACGTCATTTAGTCGAGCTTTTTGGTCTGCCTCATTTCCATTTTGTGATGCATTATAAGTGTTGAGTACTCCGAAAAGGTCTACGTTGCGTGCAATTCCTTCAACAACCGAAGGTCTTGCATATAGAAAATCTGTCATATATATAATATCGCTTATTTTGATTAAAAGTTCAAGCCTTAAAAAATGAATTTTTTGGCACTTTGGTAGCAAAGGTAGTTGATTTTATACCACCCCAGAAAAAAAATGCTGTCCGGGAAATGGTTCCTGGACAGCATTTTTTATGTTTTTTGTGGTGCCAGGTTTAAACTGGCGCCTGTGTTAAGGCTACTGTGGTCGTGTGACTAACATACCGTTTGGACGTTCAACAAAGTTGGTTAAGCCAAAATGGTAGGGGAGCTGGTTATCGAATGCAGGACTGGTATTCTGAAG
>WQXC01000010.1 GCA_009785045.1 Treponema sp.
TGCCACGGCAAGAGATTTAACAGAGAGACTTTAGAAATCCGATACAGGGGCAAAAATATAAGCGAAGTTTTAGACATGACTATCGAAGAAGCCGCTGTCTTTTTTGCTCCCATTCCGCAGATTGCAAGAAAAATGGAGACGCTTTTATCTGTCGGATTGGGTTATGTGAAACTGGGTCAATCAGCGCTTACCCTTTCCGGCGGAGAGGCGCAAAGGGTAAAGCTTGCATTAGAACTTTCAAAGCGTTCTACGGGCAGAACCCTGTATATTCTGGACGAACCTACAACAGGGCTTCATTTTGCCGATGTAAAGCAGCTTATGGCTGTTATTCAGCGGCTGGTAGATCAGGGAAATACTGTTATAATGATAGAACATAATCTTGATGTGCTTCTACAAGCCGATTATATTATCGATTTGGGGCCGGAAGGCGGCGAAAAAGGGGGTCAGGTTATCGCAACAGGCACGCCGGAACAGATTGCAAAGTGCAGGGAATCCTACACAGGTTTTTATATAACGGATATAATGAAAAGAGGTGCTTCGCGAAAAAAATAGAAAACAATGAAAGACAAGCGGCTTTTTTTATTATGTAGTTTTTTCTCAATTTTACTAATGCCGTCATTCGCGCAGGAAAGGGCTTTGCCTTCAGAAGATCAATTTGAGCAATATGAAGCTCCTGTTATACTGGATGGCGCAGGTATATTGTCTTCTACGGAAAGACAGCGTATCGATATGGAGCTAAGAACCTCTACTCTGGGTGAACTTGCAGCATGGTGCCGTTCTCTTGGGCTTTCGGAAAGCGGTACAAGAACAGACCTTACAAGACGAATAAGAGAATATTTTAACCTGTCTGAACCAAGAGAACAAAATAACGAAAGCAGAAAAGTTATAACGATAGAATCTGCCCAGACAACCGAGTACTTTACAATAGAAGTAATTGATGAAGATTATGCCAGATTAAAAGGCGATGTTAAAATAAGCCTTAAGGACGGCGATGCAGTTCATAAAATTTCTGCAAATGAAATAATTTTTAATCGTACCAGAAATATAATTACTGCTTCGGGCGGAGTAATTTATGAAAAAACCGAGGATAATTCAACAGAGACTTTCAGGGGAGAATCAATAACGGTTAATATTGATAACTGGTCAAGTATTTTTCTTGACGGAAATTCAACCTTTGACGATGACGGGACAGCATACCTGTTTTCCGGCACTGTAATCTCACGAAGCGATCAGGATGTTACGGTTCTGACAAGAGCAAGAATATCTAATGCCGCTTCGGACGAAGCATACTGGTCAATAAGAGCATCAAAATTATGGCTGCTTCCAGGTTCAGATTTTGCCATTTTTAACGCTGTGTTAAATGTCGGAGAAATTCCAGTATTATATATTCCGTTTTTTTATTTTCCCGGCGACGAAGTTGTGTTCCACCCTGTTGTTGGATACCGCAGCAGAGAAGGCGCATTTATTCAGACAACTACATATATTTTAGGTCAGCCAAAAGCTGATTCGTCCCAATCAAGTTCGCTAAGCCGGATTCTTGGAAATACAAATGACAAAGAAAAAGAGCTTCAGGGATTATTCCTTCGCAGTACCGGAAAAAAATCTGTTAGTCAAAATGAAGTCAGTCTGAAAGCTCTTGTTGATTATTATGTAAACATTGGGACATATGTTGGCGTTGAACTTGTAACTCCAAGAGCCGGTATGTTAAACCAAATAGATTTTTCATTCGGGCTTGGGTTTTCCAGAACAGTTTCTGATTCAGGCATTGGTTATACGCCGTATGCGCCGGATTTTGACGGCTCGTCTGACTGGAACGAATCAAATTTCTTTTCAATGTCAGTTCCTTTCCGTTACAGATTAAGGTTTAACAGCGGTTTCAACGGCAAATACGGCAGCTTAACCTGGAATATTCCTTATTATTCCGACCCGTATATTGATATGGATTTTATGAGCCGTGCAGAAAGCATGGACTGGATGAATATGATTCAGCAGGGAGCGGCAATGGATGAAGCTACCATTTCTCAAAATGAAATTGGTGAATACAGGTGGCACATGAGCGGTAATTTAAACCCTTCGTTTCCGAATATTGCTCCTATTATAACAAGGGTATCTATTTCCAGTATTTCAACAACACTATCTTTTAAAACAATGAGAGACGCCTCAGTTTTTAACAGCAACGCTAATTCTCCCAATCGTTTTTACTATGCGCCGGACAGATACACTATATATAATTTTTCCGGAGCAGTTGCGGGAACTCCTGTCTCTGTAAGCGGCAGTCAGGCAGCTCCAACAAGACCGGCTGCGCAGATACCGGAAGATCCTCTTAATGGTATCGGCATTCCTATTCCGCCGTGGATTACAGACGAGACAACACAGGAAAGAATAATATCTACAGAATTACTTACACCTCCTGTTTTAAATCAGACTTTTGGAATACCATCGGCGGGAAACATGCGATTCAGCGTTGATTACCAGCTCTCTCCTACAAGTTCTTCTGAACTGCAATTTATGTCTTCGAACTGGCAGACTTACGAAGATGTAAACTGGAGTGAAGTGCAGTCGGTTCTTACAAACTTTGGAGGAAACGCCAATCTTAATTTCCGCATGGATCATTCAAGCGGTTTATTTAACAATGTCGTAACTTTTTCCGGAAGCGGCACATGGCGCGAATACACTTACTTAAACGAAGAAATGTTTATTAATACTTCTACTGGAGAAGTTGATGAAAAAAGAATGGAGGATGTAAGAAGACAGCAATACAGCCAGACAAACTATACATCATCATATACATATAACGGCACATTAAAACCAATTTACAGGGATCCGGTATTCGGTCAGTCCAATATTCAATATACATTCAGGGGAACATTGGTAAGATCAAAAAGATTTACGCCAGGCCAGGATGGTCCGGAACTTACTCCTGAATGGGGTTCGTGGGTTAAGGAAGATTTAAGCAAGGAAATTTACGGTCTTAACAGCCACAGACTTTCTACAAATATTGCTGCCAATATAATGGATAAAATACAAAATATTTCTGTCGGCGCGGAACTGCCTCCCATGAACGGACTTGTTACAGCCAGCAGTACATTCAGAGTCTGGATATCAGAAACAAACATGAATTTCCGCATGGAAAAACCGGAAGGCGAAGACGAGTGGATTATTAAACCTTTTGATATAAGGGAAACCCTCAGATTCGGAAGAGTGGGATCGTTTGTTCACTATATGGTAATAAACCCTGAACTGGACAATGAAATTACTTCGCTTAGATCTACATTATCTTTATGGAACTTAAGAACTGAATATTCAATGATAAGAACTCAAAAATCGGTATTTGAACCAGATCCTGATATTGGCGGCAAGTGGGAGAGAGAAGGAGAAGAAAAACTAAGGCCTCACAGCTTATCACTTTCCTATAATCATGCATTTAATAATATCAGGTTAATTGATAACCGCATGAATTTGTCTTTTGATGTAAGGTCATCTCTCGCTTTCGATTTACAGCAGCATACCAATTCCAACTTTCAATTTTCTACAACATTGAACCTGAATATAACGAATTTCCTGGTCTTAAGAATGTCTGCAACGTCGCAAAATGCTGTAATTTTCAGATATTTTAAAAATGTAGCCGGAATGGAAGATTTAACGTCAATGTATATAGAAGGTGAGCAAAATAATGTTTTTATTGATTTAATTGATTCGTTTAATTTCTTTGACGAAACAAAACGGCGCAGATCCGGATTTAAAATGCAAAGATTCGATCTTGAAGCAGAACACCTATTGGGTGATTGGACAGCATCATTTAAAATCAACTTTTACCCGTACCAGCGGCCGGCAACCGCAGGAGAAATACCGTCAATTAACATTACATCAGATATAACATTCCTTGTTCAGTGGAAACCAATAACAGAAATTAAGACAGATATTGGATTTGACGGCAGAAAGGAAAGATGGGCAGTAAAATAACCGGCTTTTCTCCACTTGACTAGCGCATTTATCAGGATATAGAATAAATAAAACCCTATTTTGGGGTTTAGAGGTATAATTGGACGATGCTATAACTATAGCTTTTGACAACAAGGAAATACTTTCCGGGATTTGCGGTGTAAATGACGGAAATCTAAGGACTATAGAAAGTTCCATTGGCGGTTTTATTACTGCAAGAGGCAATGAAATTCATTTTGAGAGCAAAGATGAAGCCGGAGTCAAACGCTTTAGGACAATGATGGATAATTTAATCACTGCAGTTCAGGAGGGGGAACAGCCATCTCCTGATTATATCCGCGCTCTTGCGGAAGAAAAGGAAGAACATTTCTTTAAGGATTCCCTAATCCAGATTCCGCATGGTTTTAACAGAGTTTATCCGCGAACCAGAAATCAGGCTGTTTATATTCAAGACATGAGAGAAAATGAAATTTGTTTTTGCATTGGACCTGCAGGTACGGGCAAAACCTTTCTTGCAATTGCTCATGCTCTTCAGTTTCTGCTTTCAAAAAAAATGCGTAAACTTGTCCTTACCCGCCCGGTTAGAAGCAGGAGAAAACCTGGGGTTCCTTCCCGGAGATCTTGCGCAAAAAATAGACCCTTATTTAAAACCGCTTTACGACGCCATGGAATCACTTGTACCTTACAATGTAATTAATAAAATGGAAGAAACAAGATCCATAGAGATTGCGCCTCTTGCATATATGAGAGGCAGAAGCCTTAACGACTGCATGGTCATTTTGGATGAAGCGCAAAACACAACAAAAGAACAAATGAAAATGTTTTTAACAAGGATTGGCTCAGGCACCCGGGCAGTAATCACCGGTGACACTACGCAAATCGATCTTCAGCGAAAATCGGATTCAGGGCTTTTGCATGCGCTGGAAATACTAAGAAATGTTGACGGACTTAGTTTTTCCTTTCTGCATACAAGCGACGTAGCGCGCAATCCGCTTATAAAAAAAATAATACAGGCATATGATGAAAATGAAAAACGATAATTTGAAAAAAAACTTCTCCTCTTTAATTACCAAGTTCAGATCAGGACCGGCATTATTCAGTTATGCATTATGTTTAATCCTGATAATCGTAAAAATCACAAGCGAAAACACAGTTTCTGTAAATGAACTTAGGGAGATCCTTGGCGCTGTTCTTCTTGTACATTTAATTTTTATTCTTTATATAATTTTACAGGGACGCACAATACTGGGAAGGGAACTTAACAACCGTGAACGATATCTGCTTGCATCCCTTACCGGCACTTATATAATCGGTTCGGTGCTTTTAAACAATCTATTCCCCGGCTTTGAAGAATTTCCAGTATCTCTTGCAGTTCCAACTGCGCTTTATATAATGATACTCTCTGTCTTTTTGGGAAAAAGACCAGCGATGATAATGGCTATTGCGCTTCCATTGGGCGCATATTTTGCCGGAGCGTTTGACAACCATTCTTATATTATTGCTCTTGTTTCCGGCGCGGCTGCATCTACTGTTCTTCATAAATCACAAAACAGAATGAGCCTGATAAAAGCCGGTATTTTAATTTCTGCGGCAAATTGTCTTGCGATTGTTGTGGTATTACTTATCCGTCAGTCCAATTTTTCTGATTACCCTGCTCTTTTATTCTGGGCTGCATTAAACGGTATTTTCTGCGGAATGCTGACAATTGGTTTTTTACCGCCGTTAGAACATGCATTAAATGCAGTAACTCCTTTCAGGCTTATGGAATTATCAGATTTAAACGCTCCTGTTCTGCGTAAATTATTCACGACTGCTCCGGGAACCTATACACATTCACTAATGGTAGCAAATCTTGCAGAACAGGCCTGCCAGGATATTTGTCACAATTCTGGATATGCAAATGCATTACTTGCCCGGGTAGGAGCTTATTATCACGATATTGGCAAAATGGATAACCCGGATTATTTCGTAGAAAACCAAACTGACCATAACAGGCATGATGAAATTGCACCCAGGCTTTCCGCGACAATAATTCGAAGCCATGTAAAGCTTGGGGTAGAAAAAGCGCACAGTTTGGGTCTTCCAAAAGATGTCATTTCCATTGTTGCCGAACATCACGGCAATTCGATAATTTCCTGGTTTTACAACAAAGCGACAGAACAGGAAGTAACCGTAAACTCCGAGGATTTTTCGTACCCCGGCAGCCCTCCCCGTTCAAAAGAATCAGCAATTGTTATGCTAGCGGATATAACCGAAGCTGCCGTTCGTACCTTAAACAAACCCACAGCAAGCAAAATTGACAAATTTATTCAGCAGCTTTTTGAAGCAAAAATTGATCACGGGCAATTGTCGGAATCGGATCTTTCATTTCGCGATTTGGAAATAATAAAAAAATCTTTTGTCAGGGTTCTTGCAGGTTATTATCACTCCAGAATTGAATATCCCAAACAAAAAGAAGAAAAAGATGAATAATGTTACTGTTAATTCAGAGAATATAACCCTGCCTTCATGGAGCGGCAGCGCCTGCCAGTTTGCACTAAAAATAATAAAAGAATTAAAACATGACAATTGGGAGCTTTCTGTGCTTTTTTGCGATGACAAAACAATCCAGAATCTTAACTTTCAATATCGAAATAAAAACGAACCAACAGATATTCTTTCATTTAATCTGGGCGAAACCGTAAAAAACGAAAATAAAACCGTGTATTTGGCGGGAGATATTGTCATTTCGCTGGATACTTTGCGTGAAAATGCCCGGTATTTTGCAATTCCGGAGGATGAGGAGTTACGCAGACTGCTAATTCATGGTATCCTACACTTAAATGGTATGGAGCATGAAACTATAGACCCTGGTGAACCAATGCTTATATTACAGGAGGAAATTCTGAACAAGTATAAAAACGAGATTATAATTCCCAACGGAGGAAACAGTTGAAAGCCCCTTTTAAAATAAATTCACAGGCAATAAAGGAGCTGGAAGAAGATCAGCAGGAAATGATCCGCGGGGTTGTTGAACTATCCGGCACAACAGTCAAGGAAGTAATGGTTCCAAGAACAGATACTGTCTTTCTGTCGGTTGATGCCTCAAAAGAAGAAATACTTAACCAGATTATAGAAAGCGAACATTCGCGCTTTCCTGTTTACAAGGATACTGTAGACAATGTAATTGGCATCCTTCATGTTAAGGATGTATTAAAAACGCTTGTAAACGATAATCATTTTGATATAAACGAACTGGCAAGGAAGCCTTTTTTTGTTCCGGTTTCCAAACATATTGACGATCTATTACGCGAACTGCGCCGGAAAAAAGTGCATATCGCCGTTGTGGTTGATGAATACGGCGGAGTTTCGGGTATCGTATCAATGGAAGACATAATCGAAGAAATAATCGGCGATATTCAGGATGAGTTTGATCATGAAACCGAAGATGTCGTTGTATTGGGTGACGGGATGTGGCTTTGCGATGCCAGAGTAAACCTTGAGTTACTGTCGGAAGAAACAGGCATTCAGCTTCCTGTAGGGGATTTTGATACCCTGGGCGGCTTTGTTTTTGATCTCTTCGGCAAGATACCGGTAAAAAATGAAAAAACAGTATACAAAGACCATGATTTTATAATCCAGGAAATGGACGGTCATAAGATAAATGCAATAAAAATCGTAACGTGTAAGAAGGAATAATTGTTTTTTTTAGGGGAGGGAACAATGCCGGTAATTCTTCTGTTTTTTGTTTTATTATTTCCAATAAATCTGGAAGCGCAAAGCCAGGGCTCGGCGGCAGGTTTTTATGAGCGCGGCAGAAGCCACATGGCAGACGAAAACTGGTACTCTGCGGTTGAATCCTTCCTTGAGTGCCTAAGGCTAAATCCCGCTCATGCAGAGGGAACTGCAGCTCTGGCAGAATGTTATTATGAGCTTGCAGAGTTTGACGAAGCATTAAACTGGGTTAGAAAAGCAAGGCAGCTTGCGCGCGCAAACATGTCTGTAGCAAACCTGGAAGTTTTTACGCTTATAGCGCTGGGACAGCTCGATGCCGCTACTACACTTGTAAACAGCATTCTTGCCGTTGAACCTTATAACAGGGAAGCTCTGTTTGCCGCAGGCGAACTTGATATCGCAAGAAACAGGCCGTCAGAAGCAATGCTTAGATACCGCGAAGCAGTCCGGCGTTACCCCGACGATCGAAGACTGCTCATTTCTTTGGCTCTTGTTACGCTTTCACTCGGTGACGGGGATACTGCATTAACTTACATAAACAACGCACTTACACAGCATCCCGGTGATTTCCGTGTTTATTACTATGCTGCTTACATTTACTCCATGAATAACAGGGTTACAGAAGCTATCCGTTATGCCGAAAGATCACTTTACTACAGACCTGGTCATGTGCCGACTCAGTCTTTAATGGCTACACTTCGTTACCGTAATGCAGAATACGACGAAGCCTCCAGGCTTTGCGATGTTTTAATTGCTAATAACAGACAGGATATGAGCGCATGGTATTTAAAAGGTCTTTCTTTTATCAGAATGAATCGTATGCAGGATGCAATAACTGTTTTATCAAGCGCTATATCGGTAAACGAGGATGATGAATTTATTCGCGCAATTCTGGAAGAAACCTTAATCTCCTCTACTGTTCTTGAAGATCCCCGGCGCGTAAGATTTGCAACATGGCACTTTAATAAAGCAAGGAATTTCCGCCAGCGCAATTTAATTGAACAGGCGCTTTTTGAATACCGCCGCGGGTTAAGACTGAATCCATTTGCACCAGACAGGCGCGAGTATGCCGAACTGCTGCGTTTATCAGGTTTCCCTGCACGTTATCTGGAAGAACTTAAATTCCTGCAGGATCAGGGTTTGGCTGACCGCAGTTTAAATGACGCTGTAGAGGCATACAGCTCTCTTCTGTCAAACGCTCTGTTCAGGCAGTGGCAGGTGAATCCTGTTGATCTTGCAGAACGGCACTGGAAAGTCGCTGTGTTTTCCCTCGCCGGGCAATCGAGTTTTTATCATGCAGATGCAGGCTCAGTAGCGGCAGGCGTTATTAGAGAATTACTTGTACATGACCGTAACATTACACCTATGAACCTGAATTTACGTCAGGTTACTTTTTCCCAGGCTTTCAGACAAGCCAGAGAAGGAGGAGCGGATTATTTTGTATTGGTATCAGTAACAGAAAACGAACGCGACATTTCGATAAAGGCAGAAGTATTTGTCGGCAGAACAGGATCCCCGGCAGGAACTTATTATGCATACCGCACAGGAACCGACAGGCTTCGTGATGCATCACGCGGAATTGTTAACCAGTTATCATCTTCCATGCCGGTACGGGGAAGACTTCTTATCCGCAGGCAGGGACAAGCGCTTATTAACAAGGGCAAGGCAGACGGAATACAACAGGATACTGTTTACGATGTAGTAAAAAAAGGACGTCCTCAGACAGCAAACGAAGGAATTGCCCTTGTCTACTCAGGCGATGAACTTGTGGGAAAATTAACTGTCACAAATGTTGATGAAGAAATAGCCATAGGCACATTAACAAGGAACGGATTCTTTGACCGGATAGAACAAGGTGATGAAATTATTCTTCAGAGCAGAAGATCGGTGCAGCCTGCGGTTGAAAGCGCGGCGAATCCTGAATTAAGAGCATTGTTAAGAACACTGCGGTAATTTAGTAAACCATCGCGGATAAAACCGCTTCTATCCATGTATTTGCTTCTGCAGGATGAAGAGATCTTATTGATAAAAACTCCATCAGCGATTCGCGGTAATTCCCCGTGTAGTACAGTGTCTGCCCCAGATAAAAACGCGCACGCGCTTCAATGTCTCTTGAACGCCGCACGGATAAATAATGCTGTAAACTAACTCTCGCAGATTCCCAATTAAGCGTTACAAAATATTCTGTAATAATCTGGAACAGCGCGGATTCTTCACCGCCTGTCGGCGCTACAAGGTCAACGGCAAATACACGCGGTCTTTTAAGCGTTATCGGCACTTTGGACGGCATTTGCGTATCACGTAACATTCGCGTTGATGCAGGACTTAAAGGCACCTGCTCCGGTATTTCTGTCATAAAATGGCTGTCCGGCATAGTGTTACGCAATGTTAAAACAGGCAGCGGTATCGGACGCAGGGTGCGTTCTGCAGTTTGTTCGCTGGTAACTGTTACAGGGGTAATTGTCGCATTAATTCCCGGCTTGATTCCCATATTGCCGCTTGCAATTTCATCTTCGTAAATAACCGCATAATACCAGGTAAGACCCGGAACAGGCACAGGAAAATCAACAAACGGAGAATCTATTCCTGACTGAACAATTACAGCGTTAAGTAAATCCTGGGGACGGCTGATAGGCTGCATATTGCGGTATAAAATGGCATTTCTGCGCGGACCTTCTGTATTAAAAGTAATAATAACCCTTTCTCCGTCCTGGCTTGCCCTTAAATTGGAGATACCCTGTACAGGTTCAAGTCCAGGCAGCTCAAATTCGGCAGATGCTACCGCTTCTTCCAAAGTCTGTCCCGGGATAAGGCTTGCGCTGTTAATTCGAGGAAGGATTATATCGTATCGCTGACCGGATGTATCACTTGCAGCAATAAAGTAATAAAGATTCTCCATGTCATCCGCATCGTCAATATAGTACTGCTCTCCGTATCTAACAACAACAGGCCTTATATTCGCAGGAATAGTGCTGCTAAAAGGACGCGCCGATCTGTAAATATAAACGGGCCCTCGCGCATCAGGAGAATCTATCCATGTAAGCCTAATCAGATTGTTTCTGGATTCAACCTTAATCTGCGATACATACGGTATAAAATCCCTGCTCTGGGCAGAAACGCTTACAACCGCAATAAAAAGAGAAAGAATTGTCAGAAAAAGCAGTTTTTTCATTCTTATATACATTTTAATCCTTTAATCCTCATATTGCAATCTGTAAAGCCCTGAATAAAGGCCATTTTGGGCAACTAATTCATCGTGGCTGCCCTCTTCTGCCAGGCTTCCTTTGGAAAGAACCATAATACGATCTGCATCCCTGATTGTAGACAGCCTGTGAGCAATGACAAACGAAGTCCTTCCTGCCAGCACTTTCTTTATTCCAAGCTGAATTAACCGCTCTGTTTCGGTGTCTATCGAACTGGTCGCCTCGTCAAGAATAACTACGCGCGGATTGTGGGCAATAACCCGCGCAAAACTGATAAGCTGCCTTTGACCTGTGGATATATTTGCCGCTCTTTCAGAAAGCACTGTTTTATAACCGTCAGGCAGATTAGAAATAAATTCATGGGCATGAACCGTTTTTGCAGCTTCGATAATCTCTTCGTGCGAAATGTCCAGCCCAAGGCTTATATTTTCTTCTATTGTGCCGGAAAACAAGGTAATATCCTGAGTAACAGGCATAATACACCGGCGCAATTCCTCCAGCGGTATTTCTTTAATTGGTATGCCGTCCAGACATATTTCTCCTGCATCTATATCCCAAAGCCGGGTAAGCACATTTATGATTGTTGTTTTTCCGGCGCCAGTGTACCCTACAATAGCTGCCATCTCTCCGGGCTTAACAGAAAAAGAAAGCCCTTTAAGAACATCTTCACCCTTTTTATATGAAAAATGCACATTATTAAAATCAACGCGACCTTTAATAGAATTAGATATAAAATTATTCACACGGAGGCACGGAGGCACGGAGGACACAGTAGTTTCTAAAGAGAAAGTATTTTGCTCTTTTCCCGCATCCGGTATATGTTCATTGGTATCCATGAGCTTAAATACCTTTTCTCCTCCTGCCATTGCCGATTGAAGCATAGTATACTTTTCTGCGATATCTGTTACTGGCTGAAAAAACATTTGAACAAGGCTTATAAAAGCAATTAATACTCCCAATGAAATTGATAATGATAAAGCCATTTTGCTCCCAACAACAATAACAACCGCCATTGTTAGTGTAGAAAACCATTCAACCAAAGGTCTGAAAGTTGCAAATACATACATTTCTCCCAGGTTTGCGTTCATAAGCTCCTGGTTACTTTCTTTAAATTCTTTTAAACTTTTTTTCTCCTGCCTGAATAGCTGAACAACCTGCATTCCTGCCAGTCTCTCTGCAAGATATGCGTACACTTTTGATGACGCAGTTCTTTGCCTTCTGAATGCATCGCGTGCCTTGATACGGCTTATCAAAGTCAGAACAAGCACAGGCGGCAGTGTAACAAGCACAACGCCAGCCATTTGCGGCGACAGGATAAACATCGTAACAAGAGCGCCTGCCATAATTGTTATATCTTTTAAAAAGGCAACAAGCACAGTTGTAAAGAATTCGTCCATTGTCTGCACATCGCTTGTTAATCGTGTAACAATTCGTCCCACAGGGTGCCGCGACAGAAAGCCGGTTGATTGAGAGACTGTCTTTTTAAAAAGCCCTATACGCATATCTTTCATAACCCGCTGAGTCATGGAGTTTGCAATCAATGTTTGAGTAAAGGTAAAAACAAATACAAAAATTAATATAAATAAATACAGGAAGCAGCCCTGTACAAGATATTGAATATTTTTTTCCAGTATCCCTTCATCAATAATACGCTGTAATAATATTGGAATAAAAAGCTCTCCAAGTGTAGATATAACAAGAGTTACAAGCGTAAAGAAAACAAGGTGTTTATATGGTTTTAAATACGAAAGAATCCTTTTAGCAAGAAAGCTGTCATATTCTTTTGTAACATCATCTGTATCAAAATAACTTTCAGCCATTTATATTCTCCGAGCCATACTCCAGCCTTTGGAAAGCTGCCATTCTGCCGTAAAAACCGCCGGAACTTGCAAGCTGCTGCGGATTTCCATATTCTAAAACTTTTCCTTTTTCTAAAACCAATACATTATCCGCATATTTCAGCGTAGATACACGATGAGAAATAATTATTGTCGTGCGTCCTTTCCTTTCTTTTTTTAAGTTTTCCAATATCTTCTGTTCTGTCTCGTTGTCCACAGCGGAAAGAGAATCATCCAGAATTAAAAACTCAGCATCTATGATAGCGGCTCTGGCGATGGCAATCCGCTGCTTCTGCCCTCCGGAAAGCGTAAGACCGCGTTCTCCAATAAGCGTTTCTTTTCCGCTTTGAAATATTTCCAAATCTTTATTTAAAGAAGCTAAAGTAATAATATCACCCAAATTTCTCACAGTATTATTTATTAATGAAGATTCATTTTCATTAATACCGTACATTATATTATCAGCTATTGTGTCAGAAAAAAGATAACTATCCTGCGGGCTTACCGCAAAAAGAGACCTAAGCTTATCGATAGACCAATCGCGGACATCAATGCCAAAAACAAAAACGCTTCCCTGGGGCGGGTTAATCATACGCATAAATGTTTTAACAAGCGTTGTTTTTCCGGATCCGGTTTTTCCCATAACACCCAGCCACAAACCGCGCTCTACTTTTAAATTAATACCTTCCAAAACTTTATTTTTATCGTTATAGGAAAACTCCAGATTACATATCTCAATTGCAGGAACCTTAGAATCAAAATAGCTATCCGCGGATTTTATGATCTCATTATCTTTTATTGTAGGTTCGGTGTTCATTATTTCGTTTATCCTACCCAGGCTTACTGCTCCGCGCTGAATCATGTTAACCATAAAACCTGCTCCCATAAGCGGCCAGATTAACATACTTAAATACCTGAACATTGCAACAAGGCTTCCCGGAGACATTAAACCGTTGATAACCCGGATTCCGCCGACAGCAAGCATAACAAGAATTGTAAGCCCGGAAAGAAATGTTACAAAAGGAAAGAAAAAACCAAAAAGCCGGACAAGTTCCATATTTGCTTTTCTGTAATCGTCATTTGAATCAGAAAACTTTTTAACAAACCACCATTCTTTAACAAATGATTTTATTACACTAATGCCGGAAAAGGTTTCCTGCGCATTATCGCTCATTTTTGAATATGCTTCCTGCACTGCCCTGAATTTTTTACCTACAAGGGTTCCAAAAACAAGTATCAAAAGCGTAACAAGCGGAAGCGGAATAACAGAAACAAGAGCCGAGTTTGCATCCTGAATAAAAATAATTATTAAAATAGCTGTTGCCATAAAAATAAAATCAAAAAGGGCAACTATCCCCATTCCTATTGACATTCGCACTGCATGAAGATCATTAATGGAACGCGCCATAAGATCGCCGATTTTATTTTTTTGATAAAAATCCCAGGATAATTTTTGCAGATGATTATAAAGATTTTCCCTTAATTCCGCTTCTATACGCCTTGATGAACCATTAATAAAATACCGCCATAAAAAACGGCCTGCGGAAACTACCGTCATAATGCCAATCATCCAGAGCGAAAGAATTATAATTTGGCGCCACTGGAAAACACCGCTGGAAATAAGGTCTATTGCCATACGAAGAAACTGCGGAATTGCAATTTGCGCCGAATCTACAATAATAAGGCAGATAATACCCAGAATATAACGGTTACGGTAACGGGAAAGATACGGAAAAAGCGATTTATATTCCTTAAGTGATGAACGGGGTTTGCTCATGGCATTTTGTTTTATTTTTTCTTTTTGGCTTCTTCCTGCTTTTTTAAATCAGTCTCAAGCTTGGTAGACCAAATAGTAAGTTTCTTTTTAATTTCCTGAGACTCTTCGTTTTCAGCAAGAATAATATGCAGACGCCTTAATGCGCCCAAAAAATTTATCCCGGTTTTAAAATCAAGAGTTTGACCGGTAGACAGTTCGTATTTCTCGCGATAGCGATCTGCAGATTGTGCAAGAAGTTTTTTTATTAATCTAAGATGATAAACACTGGATTCATAAAATTCTGCACCAGGACTCATATTTACATAAATACTTTTAAGATCGATAATATTTTTTGCTGTTGCGGCAAAACGTCCTTCCAGCTCTACAAATGTCCATCTCCATTTTGAATTATCACCATATGCCTGCTCAAGCATATCAATAGCAAGGCCCATTTTGCATATCAGATTATACCGCTGGTTAGGATCAAAAGAACTGATTGCCAGCAGCTTTGCTTCATAATCAGAATAAGGCGAATCGATATAATTACTTACAACTTCTTCAAGATAAATGACAGCTTTATAAAGTGATTTTCTGGCATCGTTTAAGGATTCTTCGTTTTTGGTTTTTAAAACAGCCTGCGACATTCCGTTTATGGCAATGTAATAGGAAGCCAGATTAAGCATTTCGTCGGCAAGAGTGAGCTTTCGCATGGAAGAATCAGGGGTATTCTTTTTTGCTTCCTGGGAAAGTTTTTTCTCTGTATCCAGTAATACCTTAGTCATGGATACATAGTACTTAACCTTTTCCTGGTACATTTGCCGATCTTGATCGGAAATCTTAGCCATCAGCCGCTCCGTTTATCTGGAACCTTCAGTGGAGGCCCCATACTTCAACATCAGATCATTAGCATGTGCAAGCGCAGCGTCTCCTGCGTCACCTGCCAACATTCTGGCAATCTCCTTTTTCCGTCCATCTTCGCTTAAGGGTCCGATGCCGGTATAAGTTCTGCCCCCCTCGGTTCTTTTTTCTACCTTAAAATGATTATCGGCGCGAACAGCGATACTCGCAAGGTGTGTAACGCAGAATATTTGCTTAAATTTGCCTATTTTTGTCAAATACTCCCCTACTTTCAGCGCAACTTCGCCGCCAATACCGGTATCAATCTCGTCAAAGACCAGGGTTTCAACACCTTCAGATTCGCCTGAGTTTTTACCTGTGTTTTCCTCGGTTAAAAGCGCAGTTTTTATGGCAAGCATAACCCTGGAAAGTTCACCGCCGGACGCGATTTTTGCTAAATCCTTAAGAGGTTCGCCGGTATTTGCAGAAATCAGGAACTCTACATCTTCTGCTCCGTACGGACCGAATGATGTCTGGCCTTCATTCTTCTTTGGGATAATCGTAGTCTGGAAACGGGCATTTGGCATTCCAAGGTTTTTTAATACCCCGGTTATTAATTTACTTAATTTTTCAGAAGCAGCGGTTCTTTTCTCCCTTAAACCTTGAGCTTTGGCGATAATAGTCTTTTCTAAAGCGCTGATTTCTGTTTTTAACTTATCTCTGTTCTCTTCTGCGCTGCACAGAGCTTCTATTTCTGCTTCTGCGTTTACTTTATAGTTTAGAATAACCTCTTCTTCGCTTCCTGCCTGGGTATCAAACGTTGTTTTTAGACCTGTATACTTTTTTTTAAGTTTGTATAAAAGAGATAACCTTTCATTTACAATTTCCAGTCTCTTTGGATCATAGTTTAGACCATCTCTGTAGGCGCGAAATTCTCCTGCAATATCCTCAGCTTCATAATATAGGTTCTCGAATCTTCTGTTTATTTCACCAAGGGATGAATCCACAGTAAACGCGCTGTCCAGCGCATTTTTAGATTTTCTCGCAAGACTTAATATGGAATTTCCGCCGTCAATAAAATTCTCTGCAGCAATACTTATATATCCTGCAAGTTTTTCAAAACTGGTTAGTTTTTGCGCTTCATTTTCCAGTTCGCGTGTTTCACCTGCCTGGATGGAAGCTTTGGTAATCTCATCTACGGCATAATTTAAAATTTCCAGCCTTTCTTCCCGTTCTCTTTCGCTTTTTAAAGAGCTTTCCATTGTTTTGCGTTTATCTGTTAATTCTAAAAATATTTTTGTAAAACTTTTAACTTCGTTTTCCAGTCCGGCAAAACGATCAAGGTAACGCCTGTGGCTGTCTTTACGCAAAAGAGATTCATGATTGTGCTGACCGTGAAGATCAAACAATAAAGCCATAAATTCTGTTAAATCCTGTCTTGTTACAGGAATATTCTGAATAAAAATCGAGCCCTTGCCGGTTGATTTAATATTTCTTCTTACAATTACAGTATTTTCTTCGCATTCAATATCACGCGCTTTAAGCCAGTCTGTTACATCGCTGTTATTATTCTTTACGGATAAACTCGCAGAAACGGATGCTTCGTCGCAGCCTGAGCGGATTACATCGGTTTCCGCCTTTCCGCCCAGTAAAAAACTTAAAGAGCCTACAATAATTGACTTTCCGGCTCCTGTCTCACCTGACAAAACATTAAAACCCGGGCGGAAAGAAAGAGTTATAGAATCAATTAATGCATAATTCCTGATTGATAGTTCTTCAAGCATTATTATCTCCTTCCATCTACGATGGAGACCAGAAAAGTTTATTTCTTAACGCCGAATAATACGCATATCTTCCGTCAAAAATCAATTCTGCACTGTACGGCGCCTGCTTAATATATACTTTATCTGAACATTCAAGAGCAAATGTATCTTGTCCGTCAACTGTTAACAATACTCCCGATCTTTGCTCATCCGCAACAGTTACCGTAAGCGTCTGCTGCGAAGGAAGCACAAGCGGCCTGTTGGAAAGCGCAAACGGGCAGATAGGATTAATAATCATGGCTTCAATGTCAGGATACAGAATAGGACCGCCTGCAGCCATCGAATACGCAGTGGAACCCGTAGGAGTAGCAACAACAAGACCATCACACCTGTAAGTGCCCAAAGCAATATTTGATTCAATATGCACATCAAGCTTTATAAGTTTTGCAATTTGAGTATATGAAATAACCGCATCGTTAAGGCAGATATTATTCATTATTATTTTGGAATTACGTTCCACAGAAATATCAAACATGCATCTTCGTGCAGGTGTAATCTCACCGTTTATCCATTTATTAAAAACCAAAAGCCAATCTTCTTTATTTACTTCTGCAATAAAACCAAATGTTCCAAGATTAACAGGCAGAATCGGAATTCCCAATGGAGCCATGCTTCGCGCTGTGTATAAAACAGTTCCATCTCCGCCAAGAGAAAAGGCAATATCCCATTTACCGGGTGCCAGTTTTTCTGGTTTTCCTTCGAACGAAAAGACTTCTGTCTTTATACCGCGTCCGTTAAGTTCACTAAAGATTTTATCTGCCAGTTGTTCAGAGTCTTTTTTAAGGAGATTAACAAATAATACTGCACTCTGACAGGATTTTTCGCTGCTCATAACCACTCCTTTACGGAAGAGTCATAATGAGACGTGATATACGTTCCACATCCTGGGAACGCAGTCGCGGATACATCGGAAAAAGTACTGTGCGCAGAACCAGCGAACTGCTTACCGGGCACGAGTCGCATAATCCTGCTCCCGCGATTGTGTTTTCAAAAGCGTTTTCTATTTCTATTTCTTTTTTCTTTGCGTAAGCAACAACATCTTTTAACCCTGTTTCCAGAATAAGCGAAAAAGAATAATTACAGTATTCATTGTCATTAATGGCTATAAAACGTTTATGTTTTGTCCTTGATGTAAGCGAAAGACTTGCCTGGGAATACATCTGCGCGATATCGCGTCTTCTGCTGGTATTTCGCTGCACTTCTTTAAATTGAACAACAGCCAGCGCAGAATTAATATCCGGAAGGCAATATTCATTGGCAATACCGGAAAAACTGCGAAGCGCACTTCCATCTTTTCTGTTCATTGCAAAGAGCAGCGCGCCGCCGCCTGATGTAAGCATATCTCTTTCTTCAAGTCCAATAATGCAAAAAACATTATCAAATTTAACCTGAGGTTCTTCTTTTTCATTTTTTCCGGCTGCTGCAGCTGGTTCTTCTGCATCCTGTTTATCTTTTTTATTTTCAGGTTTTAACCAGCTTCCGTAGCTTTGCGAAATATCTTCTATAACGGGAATACCCAATTCTGCAATTGCAGCAGTATCAGGCACAAACCCAAGAGTGTGATGAAGAATAATTGCGCAAACATCAATTGCTGTATCAAACTGTTTTTTTGCAAGTGTATTTTCGATTAATTCCCTGCTCAAACATGGGAAATCATATGTTACATCGCAATACAGGGGAACTAGCTGCAAGTCGTTTATTACCTGCAAATAGTAGCGCGGAGAAAGAGCAGAAAGGATAACTGCCTGTCCGCTTTGAGCATTAAGCGCTTTAAGCGCTACATGCAAAGCAACAGCAGGGCTTCGCAGAGCAAGAGCATAATCAAAACGCAGCTGCTCTTTTGCCGTTTGAATCAATAGCCGGTTTCTGTCCCCAGGACCGATTTTTTCTTCCACCATGGCCGTTAGTACTGCGTCCATTTCTTTGCGTCTTATTGTGGGAGAATAAATTTCGATTTTCATGTATTACCCGAAAGCCCTGTTTGCTAATCTATTTACGCAATTCGGCGATTTTCTGAAGTTCTTTTGGATTGAAAAGGTCTCTTATATTAAGAATAATAAGATATCCTTCTTCCTGGTGGACAACACCTTCAATATATTCAGCGCCAATACCCGAAAACATTTGCGGCGGCGGTTGAATATCTTCTTTTTCAACAGTTACAACGCGGGAGATCCTGTCAATAATGATACCCAACTTCATCCCGTCAATATCTACAATAATAAAACCTGACAACAATTCATCTTCTTCGGAAGTTACCAATTTTCTTAAATGAAACCTTTTATGCAAATTAATAATTGGAATTATTTCGCTTCTTAGGTTAAAAATCCCTTCTACATATGTAGGAGCGTTGGGAATCGGCCGGATTGACTGAACGCGGACAATCTCTTTTACGTCCATTATATTAACGCCATACAATTCCTCTCCAAGCTGGAAAGTAACTAATTGTCTGGACTCTGTTTTATTAACATCTGCACGTACTGCCATAGGAAATCCTCCCTGTTATATTAATGTAACACTAATAGCATTTCTGTTCAAGTGGGAATTTACTCCCTAACCCAGATTTGACCAAATCCAAGAGATCCAAGCCTGACTGACGCAGAATATACGTCGGTTGAGGCAATTTTTGCAGCCATAACACGGTAAACTGCGCCGGAAAACTCAATTATAGGCTCAAAACCGGCATCTTTTAGCAATCCAGCAGTTTTATTTGCTGTATCCTGGGCAGAAAATGCGCCAATCTGCAGATTATACAGTTTACCGGAAAATCTGTCAGGTAAACCGGGAATTATTTGCAGCGCTTCGGGGCGAACCGGCTGAGGTTGTACCTGTTCCTGATTTCGAATTGCCTGCGCTTGGCTTGCAGAAACCCTAAAATCGCTGTTCTGCTGCCCGGCTGAGGATAATGGTTCAAGTGTATTTAGATTTGTAGGAGTCTGGGTTCTTTCATTGCTCTGCCTTTCTGTCGGAGGCAATGCCGGGCGGCTGCTTTCTGCAGCTCTTTGGCTGCTTGCAGGCGCTGGAGCCGGAGCAGCAGTCCTATTTGCTTCTCTCTGCCCGCTTGGCGCAAAATTTCCCGTGTTCATTGCCCTGATAGCTTCACGCGACTCTCTTGCCTCTCTGGCTTCTCTCGCCTCGCGCGCTTCTCTTGACTCTCTTGATTCTCTTGCCTCGCGAACTTCTCTGGCTTCTCTTGATTCTCTAGCATCACGGGAATCCCTGGCTTCTCTTAACTCTCTGGCTTCGCGCGCTTCCCTGAGCTCTCTTAACTCACGAATTTCCCTAAGTTCTCTTGCTTCTCTTGCATCACGGGAATCCCTGGCTTCTATAGTCATTGCCATTAACCAGGCAAGAAATTCAGCGGAATCACCATTGTTTGATGAAGCAATAAATGCATCTCTGATTGTTGGATCTTTTAAAGCTTCCAGAACAAAATCCGGATAGTAAGGATCCATTTGAATACTGGGCGGTGTCTGCGCAATTTGTTCAGCTTGATTATTAATGTGTGTATGACCATTTCCAGGCGCCTGACTGACAGCCGCTGTTTGTCCGTTAACTTTCTCCTGCTCACTTACAACAGTCTGTGCAGCAGCCTGAACCTGTTCTGCAACCGGTTCCTGTCCGCTAACTGCTGAGTAAACAGCTTCGGGCACACTTTCTTCGATTCCATCTATTCTTGCTGATTCATAATATAATTCCTGCCTAACATCCTGAGAAAGTAAAACAGGTTCTCTTAAATCAATTATTGGTTCCGGCTGCTGCGCTGCCTGATATACCGGGCGAGGCGGAGCGCCTACAGTTATAACTACCTGCTCACCTGCTCTTATACCCAATGCGCTTGCAGCAGTAGCAGAGATATCGATAATTCTGTTTAATGACGGATCGATGCGTTCAATAATAACAATTTCAATTTCCCGTCCATTTCTTGGATTAGTTACCTTAACCCTGGAATTAAGCGGAAGACTTGCATGCGCTCCCACAAGTCCCTCGATTCTCATCTCCTGACTTGCTGCTCCGCGCATGGTAAAATCCCCAAGCCTTGCCTGGGCATTAACATGTAATATTAATATTGAGGTACAAAGTATGATAAAAAATAGCCGTTTCATAGCGATTCCTCTCCTTAAAATACCCCTCCATACTATATTCTAAGGAATTTTGACCCTTTTTGCAAACAAAAATAGGGGTTTTTTTCATAAATTTATTAATTTGGGCATAAAAAAGCCCGGCAACGACCTACTTTCCCACGCCTTAGAGGCGTAGTATCATCGGCGCAAGAGGGCTTGACTTCCGTGTTCGAAATGGGAACGGGTATTTCACCTCCGCGATAATCACCGGGCAATAATTTAATTAAGGAACAATAATATGGTCAAGCCTCACGGCAGATTAGTATTGGTCGGCTGAACATATTACTATGCTTAGACCTCCAACCTATCAACCAGGTAGTCTTCCTGGTACCTTTAGGGGGGTTAA
>WQXC01000011.1 GCA_009785045.1 Treponema sp.
AGAGATTTAACAAACTCTTTTGTCTGCCGCATATTATGAACAAGAAAATGCTCATCAGCGCCGGGACTATGAATATTCCAAAACGATTCTCTTGTTAGTTCTTCTACTGCTCTATAATCTTTTTCTTCTTCCAGTCTAAGTTTTATTTCCATTACTATATAAATCCTATACTTGCGGCTTTTTTTCTAGCCTCCGGAATATATTTTCTTAGTTCTTCGACTCTGGTTACATCAGAAGGGTGCGTGCTTAAAAATTGAGGCGTACTGCTTCCTCCAAGAGAAGACATCCTGTCCCAAAACTCTACTGCAGTATCAGGATCATAACCTGCGATAATCATCAATGTAAGACCAACCTGGTCTGCCTCAATTTCGTGAGCGCGTGAGTAAGGAAGAGTTCCAAAAAGCGTAGATCCGGCGCCGTATAATGTCATAAACAGCGCACGGGTTTCGCGGGATTGATCCGCAGCAAGAATATTTACCCCAACCGCGCCAAGCTGCTGCAGAATACTCGCGCTTGCTCTCTGCTGACCGTGATTAAGAATAGCATGGGCAACTTCATGCCCCATAACAACTGCAATACCCGCTTCATTCTGTGTCAGCGGAAGTATACCGGAGTAAAAAACTATTTTGCCGCCGGGCATTGCCCATGCGTTAATTTCTCTGGAATCGACTAAATTAAATTCCCATTCATAACCATCAAGGTAACTTGACTGCCCTTCTCTTGCTGCCCATAATTCCGCTGCCTTGCGAATTCTGTCTCCTGCATTTTTAACCATATTGGCTTCTGTTGTACCAGTAATAACTTTACTTTCATTCAAAAATTCCCTGTATTGAACAACAGATGACGCCATAAGCGAACTATTACCGATCAGGGCCATAGTATTCTTCCCAGTAAAAGGATTCTTGTTACATGCTGAAAGTAAAACCAACACCAAAAATAAAAACAAGCTTTTAATAAAATTAATTTTTTTCACCGGATTTCTCTCCTCTTTTATCCTTCTATTATATCAGAAAATCAAAGAAAAAACAGAGTTCTTTTTCGCACTAAAAAGATAACGGAGACAATTAATGAAAAATAATGGCTTTTTTAAAGCCGTCAGCATTAATCCAAAAAACATGAAAAATGCAATACTTTTGTGCTTTTTCATTGACGGCATTGTATTTATAGCGACATTTTTACTGTCTTTAATGAATATATCTCTTGGTATTTTACCTCAGATAATATATCTGATTACCGTACTTATAGTTGCAGCAAGCTTAGGCAAGGACGAGCTAAACCGGATATTCGCATGGCGGGATATACCTGTCGGCGCGCTGGCAGGAATAATGGTGATGTTTTTTGGCCTTGTTATAATTAAATCGGAATTGAATAACCTGTTTCAGGTAGCAGTTCCTGTGCCAAAAGGATTTTTTAATAATTACTTCTACGAACCCAATAATATTTTACTTAATTTTATCGTTATTGCGCTGCTTCCCGGCTTTACAGAAGAGGTCATTTTCCGCGGAGTTATAGCCCGCAGATTTTTTACAACTTATTCACCATGGAAAGCAATAATTTTAAGCGCGGTGCTTTTTGGAATAATGCATATGAACCCCTGGCAGGCAGTCAATGCTGTTTACGCAGGCATTTTCTTTGGATGGATTTATTTACGTTATAGATCAATCTGGTTATGTATATTTATTCATGCCTATCACAACATACTGGTTACATATGTTGGCTTTCCATATATTCCCGTAGAAAACCCAGGCTATCTGGAAATATGGCGCCACCCCCTGTGGTTCGATATTATGGGAATCCTATTATTCTGCTTTGGCCTTCTCACGATTATCGTAACAAGGGCAAATCCGCAGATAATTCAAAAGCCAAATTTAGCAAATAATATCGCAAAATAGGGAAAAAACAGGGTGGTTTTTCGCACTTAATAGGTAGGAGGAAAACCATGAAAAACTTTAAATTTTTGGTTACTTTAATTGGAGTATTAGTTCTAACCGGATGTCCGATAGAGATTCCGGAAACTCATATCGAAGAAAAAACAAACTGGAACGTTCAGGGCACAGGAAACTTTGCTTACGACATAACGCTTCCGGAAGGTTTAATAAAAGCAGATTTAATTTTAAGATCTGTCACTAAAGGTATTTATTCAGGAAGAGCCGATCTTTTGGGAGATGAGAATAACAAGGGCGCACTCTCTTCGATTCCGTCCGGTTATTACAGGGTAACTTTCGATCTTTCTCAGGAAGATTATACAAACGCAAGTAAAACAGAAACTGTATATATCAATAAAGATCAAACAACTACACTTACTGTTGATTTTTCTTATATTGATTTTACTCCAGCGCCGGATCCTGTCAGGTTATATGCAATAACCAATTCCGGAACTTTTAATCTGGATAACCTTTCCGGAAACGATATCTATGCTGTTGCAGTTAACAAAGGCGCGCGTTTTGTGCCATACACCGAAGCAGGCAGCGTTATATCGTACATACTTAATGGTACAAAATATCAGGTTGCCTCTACAGGAAGATCTGCTGATCCCGGAATATACAATAATTCCGACCGCGGCGATTCATACGCAGAAAAGGGTGACAAGGTTCCCCTTCAGTTTGATAATCCAAGAGCAAGTGAGTTAAACGCAAACCCGCTGCCAATACCTGCAGAAGACAGACAAGCTGCGCGTTCTGCAGCATTTGTTCAGCCAGCAGTTGGCGACAAGCGTATGTTCTGGCTTGATGATGCTGGCCGCGGATATGTTTGGCAGCAAAAACAGGCTACTCTTGCTGCAGTTTCCAATCATGCAAATATCTGGATATTGGACGAATATTTTGATAATAATTCTGTCAGCTCAACAGATAATAAATTAAACACAGCTCAAGCAATAGCAATGGCAGAAAAGTTTGATGCGATATATCAATACACCACTCCTATTTTTGGATACGAATACGGCGGCGGACCAAACAGCTCCGCACCAGGAGGCGTGGACGGAGACACCAGAGTGCAAATATTACTTTATGATATTGGCGCAGCAGGTGCATCAGGCGGTACTATCGGTTATTACTGGAATAAGGATTTTTACACCAACGAATACCTGCAGTCACTGGGTTATTCGATAAAATCCAACCGTGCAGAAATATTCTATATTAACAGCTACTGGGCAGATTCAAGACCTGATGTTGTTTATTCAGCATTAATTCATGAGTACATACACATGATCAATTTTAACGAAAAGTTTGTTAAATACGGGTTGAATTATTCAACATGGTATACAGAAATGCTCGCAATGTTAGGCGAAGATATAATCGGCCCAATGATCGGTATTGATCCTTCAAACTCAGGTCATCCTGTGTCGATGAGAATACCTTATACCTTGGGTCTTTACACTTGCGATCCATTCTTCTGGACTGGTTCAAGGTCATACGGCGTTACCTTTGGATATGGAGCTTACCTTGCACGTAACTTCGGCGGAGCGGCTCTTGTAAGAGAAATTGCTCAGAATAACAGAGTTAACTTTGAATCAGTTAACAGTGCAATTTCCATGTTTAATCCTGGAATTAATTTTGTTAATACTGTAGAACGCTACTACGAAGCATTTGTCAATAACGACACCCATGACCGCGGAGCGGCTTCTTTTAACAGAACAGTAACAAGCGCGATAGCGGGTCATCAGTACACTCTGTACGGCTTTGATATCTTTACAATGAACCGCGTGAATGTAGCGCTTAGCCTGGGATATATCAGTTATTGGAGTACAACAGAAAAAGGACCATTCGTTTACGGGTTAACCCAGAACTTCTTTATGGACTATTATTCTTTTATACTGATGTCATGCGCAGACTGGAAAAACGCCAGCGGCAATATGACTGTGGACATGAGAATACCAGCATCTGCTACTGTAAACCTTCATCTTGCAGTAAGATAAGTAATTGAAAATCTGTCCATAGTGTAGTACATTATGGGCAGATTGTTTTTAATTAAGGAGAAAATAATGAAAAAGTTTTTAATCGTAAGTTTTTTGATTTTAGTGGTTGTTTCTTTAAACTGTGCAGCGCATGGCATAAAAGAAAGTAATGAACAGAAGGATGAAACAAATGCTATAAACCAACAGGGAAATTTGTGGATCTTGGCAATTGGGGTTAATGAATATCCAACTGAGAATCAAAATCTTTTTGCTTCACTTAACTATGCCGTAAACGATGCTCATGCATTTGTTGATATTTTTGAAAATCAGGCAGGAAAACAATACGGGAAAGTTAATACCAAAATAATCAGCGATCGTTCCGGCACACTTCCAACCAAGGAAAACATCATTAATGGTTTTGAGTTTTTGAACCAAGCCCAGCCTGAGGATACTGTATTTTTATTTCTTAGCGGACAGGGACTTAACGAAAATGGATTATACTACTTTATGCCGCGGTACATCATTTTTACAAATGACGGAGAGTTAATTTTTGAAAGCGCAATAAGTATGGATGAAATTGCTCTCTTAATGAATGGTGTAAAAGGAAATAAATTTATATTTATTGATTCCTGCGGCTCTGGTGCTGCGGTTTATTCTGATCTGCTGCGCACTGTATTATTTACCGCTTGTCAGAAGGATGAACTATCTATGGAGAGTTTTCTGTTTAAAAATCATGGTCTTTTTACTCACGCACTAATAGAAGGCTTAAGCGGAAAAGCGGCATTTAATGGAGTTGTATCTATAAACATATTGAGTCAATTTGTATTTGACAAAGTAAGAGAACTGAGCAACGGAAAACAGAATCCGAGAATTTTCTTTCCTAAAGGCTTCAGAGATATTGTAATTATGACAGTGGAGTGAGCAGATGAAACGATACGATTAAATTATCTTGCAGATATTTTTTCGTACCGTATGTTTTTTCCTTCTCCAATTGACTTAATAATTCCCTTATCCTGAAGGCTGCGCAATATACGCACTGCTTTTGCCTGAGATATAAGCAGTGCGCTCTCAATATCTTTTCTGGTAATTCCACCTTTCTTTTCCAGCATGAGCAATATTTTTTTTTCGTTATCAATAAATAAATCTTTATTAATAAAAACCTCATGAGTGTTAATATTCCTGTTTGGTAGTATAATCTTGAATGCATTACTGGTTGCCTGTAATTCTGGCTTTCTAATATTATCGTTATAACTACGCATTATTTTGGGGATACCAGTACCATAAGCCTCTATTAAATGAAGCCGGTAAAAAACATTGGCAAGTTTTTCATTTCTAAGCACAGAAACACCCAGCAAAACATCATCAAGAGAAACACCCTTGGGTAAACCGCCAACAGAAACAAACTCAATACGATCATCAAAAACACTAATAAGAATGCTGCTTGAATATGAATAATCTCTGTGAACCAGCGCATTAAGAAGCGCCTCTCGTAAAGCATCTTCGGGGTAATCTCTATAATCTGTGCGTAGAAGTCCCTCTACATGCGCATGTGTGCGATTATGTATATCAAGATATTCATAAACATCCCAAAGTTGTTTAAGCAAAGAACCGGAAAACTCCCGCCTGTCTTTAAATATTTCTTTTTCCAGTCCTTCAAAAACAGCCAATTTAACGGTATGTACAGACTGATCAGAAAGCAACAACCCCAGGTTGGTATATACACCATCAACAGTTTGCAAATGGAGCGTCTTCTGCTGATTACTGCCAAAAGAAATATTTTCCTTAGTAAAAATATTTTCTGTTACAGTGAAGGTTAAATCTTGATTAAGTGAACGTACTTCTTCATATTTTTCTCCATCTGTTTCTTTTATCATTTTTAGGATTGCAGTTTCTGAAGCTGGAACCGTTGATGCGCCTTGACGGACATAGACACCTTCCGGGCGAATTCCTTTACCCGCCAAATAGTACGGACAGGCTGTCCCCTTTTGAACGATTATTACAATAATAGTGTCTTTCCCAACTTTCTCAGTCTTGCAATCCACAAATAGAGTAAGATCGGGTTTAATTGATAAGCGTATTACATTAGTCACCTGTAGCAAAGTGTCATCAGGAGCATCAACACCAGCTACGGTTTTATCATCATTGACACCTATGTAAATCGTACCCCCAGCAGTATTGGCAAAAGCAATTATTGTCTTTTTGATATCTTCAGTATATTCCCTTTTAAACTCGGTAGTGAGGTTTTCGTCGATTTCTGCCAAATTAACATTTAATGCCATATCTCCCCCCTGGTTCTAATCACTTCTAATCACTTCTAATCACTTCTAATCAATTCTAATCAGTTCTAATCAGTTTGTCAAGAAAAAATGATTAGAATAGGTAAAAAAGGGGCATTTTTGGCAAATTATATGCAAAAAACAAGGTTATTTTTCACATAAAAGTGATAAGGGACTAAATACTTCCCTATTCGCGGTTAAGTGCGTAAAATAAGAAAAAGGGGTTTCAGCGACTTTGAAATCGCATGGTAGGACAAGTAAAAAACAGGTCTCTTTTTCGCATTTTAAATAACGAGGAAAAAAGATGTCAGAAAAAATAATATTAAACCACTTTATGGAAAAAGGCGGGTTTTTTCCTCTTGTTATAAAACATGTCGATACTGTGTTTGTGTTTTGCCGGGTTGGCGCAGGGCATCTGGGTAAAAATGGACAAATAACTGTATTGTCATCGGCTGACGGAACTGTCTGGCAAAGACGCGGCACAATCGCAAAAACAAACTCCGATATCCGTAACCCGTCGGCTTTTATTTTTCCCAATGGAAAAATGATTGTATCAGCTTACAAGTACAATGTTTACGATGAAAATGGTTTTAGCGCTCCTGCAAAAAACAATTCACCGCACAATTACGATATATTAATTTTCTCGTCAGATGACGGTGGATACACATGGACAGAAACCAGTGCTGATTTTTCCAGCGTTATAAAAGAAATAGGCAAGCCATCTCCGCATGGCGTAATGTTTATGTTTAATAATCGCTTACTTATGCCGGTTTACAACCGCGAAGGCGCGTTTCTCCTGGCTGCCAATGATGACGGGTCAAAATGGGAAATCTTTTCGCAGATTGCACCCAACATGCTTGAACCATTCGTTGTTAAAACCCAAAAAAATAATTTAGTCGCTGTTATGCGCTCACTGCGAAAAGGTCCGTATGCTGAAGCATCGATGATAAGCCGTTTTGAAAACAGCAAATGGACAGAGCCAGCTCCAATAACAGAACCAATGCAGCATCCCGCAAGCCTTTTGCAGCTCCAGAACGGAAAAATTCTGCTTACCTATGGGGATCGCAACTACGAGAACCAGCGAATACTTATAAAAACAAGCGACAACGACGGTCTTTCCTGGGGCAGCGAAAAACAACTGGGCGAATCATTTAAAAACTGCGATTTTGGCTACCCTACTACAGCCGAATTAACACCAAATAACCTGCTGACTGTTTTTTATGTCAATCAAATGGAAAATCCATATTTTTACTATGGCAACGAAGGCTTTTATTCTGACACCAACGCCAAGGGTTGTTACTACTTGTGGAGTGAGTAGATTAAGACTTTACATCCCCGACTGGTACAAAAACTTTAAAATAACATGGTAAAATAAGAAAAAACAAGGCTGTTTTTCGCACTATAAGGTAAGACTATAAAAAGGAGTTTTTTTATGAAAAGCAATAAACCTGCATTGGCGATTTTTATTTCTATAGTATGCGCCGCATTGGTTATTTTTGGAGTGATGGTTATCGAAAAGGTATTTGTAAAGGAAAATAAACTTGTAAAAGCCGAAAAACAGGTAAAATATATTCTGGAAAGCGAAACCGACTTTGACATAATCGTTGAATATATTGAATCCGATCCGGAAAGAAGCAAGTTTCTAGGAATAGCGCTTGTCGAACTTGCTAAAAACGAAGATAAGTATGTTATCAATTTTGAAAACCGCTACCCGCGCTATAAAGCATACAGGGAAATGGTAAATGAACTTGCCCGCAAGGATTATTCCCAGTGGGTGGCAGATGTTATAACTGGTAAAATCGAAACAGAGTTTGAGGCAAATATTTTTGAATATCTTTCGACACTGGAAGATAATCGCTATTTAAATGAAGCTATTGTTCGATTCGGCACAGCACTCGAAGCAGCCGGAGACAGAGGTTTTGCTATCAGGCAAAATAAAGATGCGTTTATTACTGGCGCCATCGGTTTGTATATCTCTCAGTTTCCGGAAAGCAATACCCAGCTTGCAAGAACAATTATCGGTCAAAGAATCGGCAGTTTTATCGATTTAAGCAAAGAACTAACAGAAGAAATTGCAGGAATACCTCTTAATAAACTTTACCTTTATCTGTATATAAAATATTTTGGTTTACAAAATTTTATTGACAGAAAAATGGATGCCTTTATGGCGAAGGCGCAGCCGGGATACAGATGGGATGGTCAATCATGGAGCATGAATGTTGTTACCGAATTAATAAACGATCTTACAACAATGGGTAAAGGCATTTCGCAAAATTATTATTCCATGTTTAACATTGCATTAAACAGAGATGATGCTGTCTACGCATATATCGCACTGCAGGTACTAAAGCAAATCGGTTTTGATGATCCTGTTTTACACGGCTGGTTAAACCGCGACTACAGACGCTTCGAAAGACGATTATCTATCGACACAACAACATACAGCAGTTATGGATTATCCGGTTCCAGAACTTCTTCCAGACCTATCATTTTTGCCGATGAAATCAGAGAAGTACGCGAAGCGGTGAAAGATAAACAGGATATCCCATTCGAAGAAATTCTTAAACAGGCAGTTACAGACAGCGGAAGAAGAGGCGGTTTTATCCCGCGTGTCAGCGCAGAAGAAGAAGCGCGAAGAGAAATCTGGAATAATTCCGGTTTTTATACTCATGATTTTGTATCAAAATCCATTACTACATGGAATCTAAAACACCAATTACTATTTGTTGCAGCAATAATTTGTCTGTTAGCAGCTATTATATGCAGTTTGGCAATTTATAAATCCTATTACTGGCATTTTAACGGACCTGATTATATTCTTACCTGGATAGTCTGGCCGATTATAGGTCTTATTCTATTTTTTGTATTCTGGAACAAGTATGACAACCTGACAGGATTCCAGATAAAACCGATAATCGTATTTGTTATAATCAGCAGTATTCTGACTATTATAACAGTAAAAAACAGATTATTAAGCATTCCAGGAAGATCTTTATGGGGATTATTAATCTCTGCTTGCGGAGACATATGTTTTAAAATGAATAATAACGAAACTTCGCAGTTTTATTTTAATACTATTAATGTTTCCGCTGACAAACGCGCTGAAAAATTGATTAAGAATAATAAAACTGCGGATGCAGAAAGATTATTCAAAGATCGAATAGCCTGGATCAACTTTCTTAAGAAAACAAACCGCGATGATATGCTTGAAGCTATCCGGACATCAACAAATAACACAATTAATAGCGGTATTCCTGCAGAATTAATTATGGATGATAAGGAATATACACACTTTCTTGCAGGTTTTACAGCTTTTGATAAAAATGAGGCAAACCAGCTAGCCATACAGAATTTGGTTTCCAGTACAATGGTACAGCGCTGCAATGGCGGAAAGAGAATCATGCTGGATGTTATAACGAATATAATAGACTTATTGGAATTAAATATTAATCCATCGATTTATCTGGCATGTGTGCAGGAAGAAAACGCCTTAAACGCTTCGTGGCTTTGGAAAAAAATGGAAAAAAACGCAGACACTTGCGAATCACCGGATGAATGGTTTGTTAGCCTTGTTACCCCAATGGACCCGGAGAAAATTCAAAAATCTTTGAGTATTAGTTGTTTATTTAATATTATTAGATCTGGATTTTCAAAATGCAAAGATTATGTTCCAGTGCTTGCATTGCTTGTTCAGGCAAGGCAGTATGTCGATAAAAACAACACATACTATAATGTAAATGAATACAACCATATTTTAGAATTTCATAAAACAAAAATAGAAAAAGCCCAAAAACAAGCGCAAAAAGAAACAGAAAAGGGGAAGAAGAAGCAGGCATGATACACTTCCTCATTTATGGTATTATAAGAAAAAGGGGTGAGGTTTTGAGAGCGAAAAAGATTTTTGCAGTGTTTTTTATATTGATACTTGTTACGGCTTTGATTTGTGCGTGTGCTGCTTTGCCAAGAACTGAAAGAGCGCATGATTCGCGAGGAATAACAGGCGATTCTGATGTAAAGGTGTTTCCGCAAGTTTCTGGATATGTCAATTCCTCAGTATTCAGCCCTTGTGAGCGTTATGTACTTACAGGGGATGCTAATGGAGCGGTAAAGATATGGGAAACCGAAACGGGTATTCTTGTCAGGTCTTTTTACAGCCATGAAGCAACAGTAAGGTCAGTTGCATGGAGTCCGGATGGAAAATATATTGCTTCAGGTTCTGATGATAATACAATAAAAATATGGAAAGCGGATTTTTCTTCCGGCGCGCGCGAGCTATATACTTTAAAGCACAAATATGAAGTATATTCTGTAGCCTTCTGTCCAAACAGCCGCTTTTTAGTTTCTGGTTCAGTGGATTCAACTGTACGGATATGGGATGTCCAAAAAGGCAAAAAAATAAAAATTCTTAGAGGGCATAAATATACTGTCTTTTCGGTAGCCATTAATCCAAACGGGACACACATAGCATCCGCTTCACGAGATAAAACTATAAAATTATGGGACATTAGCACTGGAAAAAGATTACGTACTTTATCCGGACATACAGATATAGTCTGTTCTGTTTCATGGAATCCCGACGGAAATAAATTAGCATCCGCTTCTTTTGATAATACTGTCAGAATATGGGATGCCCGAACGGGTGAGACTATCCGAATTATTGGAAGAGATGTTTTTGACAACCAAGTTGCGGATGCAAAATTCAGTCCTGACGGCTCAAAAATAGTAACAGCGGGAGGAAATTTGACGGGAGCTACTCCCCGTATTACAATCTGGGATTCTGAATCAGGTTCAGTATTATCCCGTTTTTCCAACCATTATGATACTGTAGTATCAGTTAATTGGGACAAAGAAGGCAAACGAATACTGACTGCTTCCTACGACACGACTGCTGGGATATTCAACGCGGAAAACGGCGAGCGTATTACAACCTTTACAGAAAACGCTGATCCTCTTCGTCAAGCAGCGTTAAGCAAGGATGAAAATTGGCTTGTAACCGGTTCTGACGGAAAAAAAATAAATATATGGAATGCCAAAACAGGTATTCTTGAACATTGTATTGATTTTATCGCTCTTGTCTATACAGTAGCTATTCATCCTCTCAACAATATAATCGCTGTTGGAGGAGTACACATTGATACTAATATACAAATATTTGACATTGAAAGCGGAAATGAAATACAAACACTCAGAGGACACAGAAACACCATATACGATCTCGCTTTCCATCCAAACGGTAAATATCTTGCTTCGGCTTCTGCTGACAATACAATCAGAATCTGGGATTTAGAAATAAATTCTACAATAGATACGCTTTCTAGACATACTGATGTTGTAGAATCACTTAAATTCAACGATGACGGCAGCCTATTAGTTTCCGGTTCACGTGACAGAACCGTGCGTATCTGGAAAACCACAGGAGCAGGCAGGTACTCTTTGGAGCATACTTTACGAGGACACAATGACTTTGTTTATTCGGTTGATATCAGCTCTGACAGCAAGAGGATTATATCAGGATCAAGAGACGGTACAGTCCGTTACTGGTCTGCGGAAACAGGCCGCCAGCTTGCTGTACTTGGAAACAACATTTCCTTAAATGATATTTGGTCTGTCGCTTTTTGTAATGACAATAAATACATAATAGCAGGCACAGCTAACCGAACAATTATTAAATGGGAAATTTCTGAAGATATTTATATTATATTAATTTCAAAAAAAGAGAACCTCTTAGGCGTTCCTGTCTCCCTCTCCCCCACTCCCTGCGGCAAACGCCTGCTCGCAGGCATCACTGACGGCACTGCCCGCCTCTACAATGCCGATGACCTTAGCGAAATTGCGTGTTTTGCATATTTTTCCGGCGACGACAGAATGGCAACTGCAAAAGGCGGAACCCTCTCCGAAGAAGCAGAACAGGCAATTTCGCAAATAGACGGCGACTGGCTTACTATTACACCAGACGGCTTTTACCGAGGTTCTCCAAGAGCAGACAGGTTTATCAATGTACTAATCAATGGTTATGACCTTCACACAATGGACGCATTCAGCGATTTTTTCCACAGACCGGATGTTGTATGGGCAAGGTTATCGGGACAAGACGACCCTGCCAACATGCCGCAGTTTACGATTCAAAACGCAGCAGCGTTCTCGCCGCCTGCAATTACAATACTATCTCCAAAACAAGGGACAACAGTTACAGGCAACGGGAAAGTTGATATCGCTGTCAGCATTACAGATAAAAACCGTTCAATAGAAGATATCAGAATCCTTGTTAACGGAGTAAGAATCGGAAGCGAAGAGTTATCTGCAGTTACAGGAACAAGCGGTTTAACTCCGCAGGAAGGCGGCCTTACAGTTCGCGGTAATCAACGAACAGTGCAATTTTCTGTTCCGGTATCTCTTGTAGAAAGAGGTAACAACCGCATCGAGGTGATGGCGTTTAACGGTATTTCGTGGGGTCATTCCGGATACATGGGCAGTGTAGATGTTGTTTGGCAGCCGCCTGCAAATATGGAAGTACCTTTGCCAAATCTTTGGGTACTTGCTGTTGGTGTTACAAAATACGACAATGCTGGAACAGAGTTGCTCCAGTATAACGGCGCGGATCATTTAAACTTAAACTACACCGGCAATGATGTAAGAGAGCTTATAAAATCTTTTAAAGCTCAGGAAGGAAAAAGATACAAAACTGTCAACTATCGCATGTTAATAGAAGGCGAAATTGAACCTACTGCAGCTAATGTACATGAACAGATAAAATTCCTACAGGGTGCGGATCAGCGGGATGTTGTATTGTTGTTTATGTCAGGACATGGTTTAAGCGAAGGAGATAGATTCTACTTTTTAACAAAAGACGCAGTGATAAATAACAATGTAATCGATCCTAATCATGCGATAACCGATCAAACCTTAAAAGAAATATTAAACGCTCCAGGAAGAAGGTTAATATTCATAGACGCCTGCCAGTCTGGCGGTATGGACATAAACAGTTTTATGTACTCGCTTAGAAGAACAAATGCATTTATGCTGTCATCAAGCGAAGGCGATAAACCTTCTTATGAATTATGGCGATTAGGATTACCTGGCGGTCCTCAGGGTCACGGCGCGTTTGCCTACAGTATAATCAATGGTTTAAACGGATACGCACGACCAAGAGCCGATGCAAACATCAGCGTATTGCAGCTTAGCGGGTATGTACTTAACAGGGTAAGGGAAGAAACAAAAACACAACGGTATCAGCAAAGACCGGTTCAGTATTCATGGGGTTTCAGCGATTTTGAAATCGCATGGTAGCACCCAAAAAAAAGGCTGTCTAACCGGCGGGAAATGGGTCATCTATCTTGCTTTTTCAATAATTCTATATTAACCTTTGATTATGTACGATGAAAACCTTGACCGAATAACTCAAAATCCCGCTGTAATGGGTGGCAAACCCTGTATTCGAGGTATGCGTGTTACAGTTGGCATGATTGTTGGTCAAATAGGTGCTGGTGCTGGTATTGATGAACTTCTATCTGATTATCCATACCTTGAACGAGAAGATATCTTGCAAGCGTTACGGTACGCTGCAGCATTATCACAATGGCGTGAGGTTTCACTCGTAAAAGCATGAAAATTCTTGTAGACATGAACCTTTCGCCAAAATGGATTGGTTATCTAAACGAAAACGGTATAAATGCGATTCACTGGTCATCCATTAGTTACCCTGATTTTTCTGATGAAGAAATCATATTATATGCAAAAGAGCATGGCTTTGCTATCCTAACGAATGATCTCGATTTTGGCTTTTTTCTCGCTATTACTAAAGGTAAAAAACCGAGTGTTATACAAGTTAGAAGCGAGGTACTTTCTCCTGATTTAATTGGAAAAATGGTAGTTTGTTCAATTAAGCAACTTACTACTGATATTGAAAATGGTGCTCTTGTTACTATCGATCCCCGTAAGACTCGTATAACCTTGCTTCCTTTACAATAATTTCACAATGAAGAAATAGTCCACTGATTTTTACAGAAAATCGCGGGTAAAATACTTCATTGGTAGGAAGAAAATATACCACAAAAAAAAGGCTGTCTAACCGCGAGTGGTCAGACAGCCCTCTTTTTCCTGGTAACATAGCCATTAGGACCTGCCGAAGGTTGCTGGCATCAGCTTAAACTGGACTTTTCCAGCACTGAGCAGGGTTATCGAACAGTCCGGGTTGAACAGGCTGCCGCTTGCAACAAAGTTTTGGTTGCTCCAGTAGTTGTTAAAAACAAACCGGGACATCGAATTGTCAAGAATAAACAGCGGGAAATGGGTCATCGACGCCATGCTGTCCTGTATTCCTGAAATACCAAACACATTGTTGAACTTATTAAAGCCAAACGGATCGATCATCAAACCGGCAGCATTTGGCACAAACTCTGCGAGTTCGTATCCTGACTGCTCAGTCTTGGTCTGCATCTGGCCAAACCCCTGGTTAACCGGCTGCATGCCGCCAAAACGATCAACAGATACCGGTGTACCGGCACATCCGACAAAGAAAATCGCGCTAATTGCAATAGCAATTACTGTCATTCTGATTTTCATAAAATCCTCCTTAATTCTCATACTTATATAGTGGGAAAGACCACCGGCTTTTTTCCCGAGGTAACGTTTTTTGGGGAATTTTTTTGGGGATATTTTAGTTGACAGAATCAAGGAATTCCACTAAATTCTTATCATAAGCCGGATGAGCCGTGCCACCTTGGTCATTGCCGAGAAGTGAGCGGCTGCTTTCCCGGCTTTTTTCATTTATTATTGATATTTCACTGACATGTGCCGAATGTAGTTTTCCTTTTGATTTTCGCTCCTCCTTAACGGTAAAACGAACATAGTAAGATTCGTTTTCTATATGTATTTTATTTACAAAATGATGATATGCTTCTATGTTACTATGTTCCTTATGGAATGAACCATCCGGCCGAGCTTCTGTTATAATATAATTACTGCTATATGCATATTTTGAATATTTAAATATTTCTCTGGTATCATAAATAATATTTTCTCTTTTATAACTAAAAAAGCTTCTTAATTTTCCAATGGATTTACCTGAGAAACTAACACTTAAAATAGTATTATTTGCATTTTTTAATATTTTTTTCCCAATTCTTGGTTTCTTTCTAGTATCACTCGATTCAAAAAAATCAATCTTAAATGATTTTTCAACAAGCTCAAAATTCTGGAATATTGTTTTAGCTTCTCTTTTTGTTACATTATTTAATTTGTAACTATGAGGTTGAATGTTTTTAATAGCCTCGATTCGTAGAAAGCGATCGCTTAAAGTTCCCTGCGCTTCACTACCTTGTACGCAATGATTCATATAATCCAAACTATACACTTGTGTAGTTGCACTGTCAAGAGGAAAATAAATTTCTGGTAAGTAACTATTTCCGAAAAAAACTTGGTGCTTTTTCTCATTATATTAACAGGAGAGGTGTATACTTCCCTATTTGCGGTTAAGTGCGTATTATTAGAAAAAGGGGTGAGGTTTTGAGAGCGAAAAAGATTGTTGCCGGGTTTTTTATTTTGATACTTATTACGGCATTGATTTGCGCGTGTGCTGCTTTGCCAAGAGCTGATAGAACGCAGGATTCGCGTGGAACAACAGGTGATTCCGATATTAAGGTGTTTCCGCAGGTTTCTGGACGTGTCAATTCCTCAGTATTCAGCCCTTGTGAGCGTTATGTGCTTACAGGCGATTCCAACGGGAGTGTGAAGGTATGGGAAGTTGAAACGGGTATACTTGTTCGATCTTTTTACAGCCATGAAGGAGCAGTACTCTCTGTAACATGGAGCCCGAATGGAAAATACATTGCCTCAGGCTCCAATGATAATACAATAAAAATATGGAGCGCTGATTTTTCTTCCGGCACGCGCGAGCTATACACCTTAAAACATGAAAAAAATGTTTATTCAGTAGCCTTCTGTCCGAACAGCCGGTTTTTAGTCTCTGGCTCTTATGATTATACAGTCCGTATATGGGATGTAGAAAAAGGCAAGAGAATAAAAACTTTAAAAGGACATAGCAATACTGTCTTTTCAGTAGCTATAAACCGAAACGGGACGCGCATTGCTTCAGCATCAGCAGATAATACAATTATTATCTGGGATATTAAAACAGGCCGAAGATTGCGTACTTTATCTGGACATACAGATATTGTATTTTCTGTCGCATGGAGTCCTGATGACGATTAGGGTTTTAATGAAACAATTGTATCCGCCTCATGGGATGGAACTGTCAGAATATGGGATACTGGAACAGGCGAAACAATTAGAGTTATTGGAGAAGGGATTTTTGATAACGCTGTTAGAAACGCAAAATTTAGTCCTTGCGGCGAAAAAATTGCTACAGCGGGAGGATTTCTTTTTTTAAAAGATGACGATATTATTATTTGGAATGTGGAAACAGGCGCAGTATTATCTCATTTTGATAATCATTCTCAATCAGTAAATTCCGTTGAATGGGATAAAAAAGGCAAGCGAATTGTTACAGCTTCCACGGATAATACCGCAATGATCTATAATGTCGAAACTGGTGAACATATAATAACTTTTACAGAAAACACAGATATACTCAATCAAGTAGTTTTAAGCAAAGACGAAAATTTGCTTGTTACATGTTCGGAAGGAAAAAAAATAAATATCTGGAACGCTAAAACAGGCGTTCTTGAACGAACTTTAGAATATCAAACGGTAGTGGTTACTGTAGCAATCCATCCAAATAGCAATATACTTGCTGTTGGATTACGCGCTGATATACAATTATGGGACATTGAAAACGGAAATGAGATACAGACTCTTAAAGGACATAGAGCGTTTGTATCATATATCGCTTTCCATCCAGACGGAAAACACCTTGCGTCAGCTTCCGGCGATGGAACAATCCGAATATGGCATTTAGAAACAGGTAATGTAATAAGCCAGCTTGTATATGAAAGCGTTATCCATACGCTTAAATTCAATATTGACGGCAGCTTTCTAGTTTCCGGTTCATGGGATGGAACCGTACGTGTTTGGAAATCTGTCGAAGCCGGAATATATTTCTTAGAGCATACCCTTAGCGGACACAATGATATAGTTTTTTCGGTTGATATCAGTTCCGATAATAAAAGAATTATATCAGGTTCAAGAGATAATACAATCAGATATTGGGACTCGCAAACAGGCAAACAAATTACTATACTTGGAACAGATATTTTCTTAAACTCAATTTGGTCTGTTATGTTTTGTAATAATGATAAAAACATTATTGCAGGCAGTAGTAATGGAATAATTTTTAAATGGGAAATCGCTCAAGACGATTCAATCAAGCTAATAGCAGAAAAAGAAAACCTCTTAGGCATTCCACGCTCCCTCTCCCCCAACCTCGACGGCAAACGCCTCCTAGCAGGGCTTAGCGACGGCACTGCCCGCTTCTACAACGCAGACGACCTAAGCGAAATTGCATGCTTTGCGTACTTTTCAGGCGACGACAAAATGGCAACAGCAAAAGGCGGAACCCTCTCCGAAGAAGCAGAACAGGCAATTTCTCAAATAGACGGTGACTGGCTTACTATTACACCAGACGGTTTTTATCGCGGATCTCCAAGAGCAGACAGATTTATCAATGTATTAATTAATGGCTATGACCTTCATACAATGGACGCATTCAGCGATTTTTTCCACAGACCGGATGTTGTATGGGCAAGGTTATCGGGACAAGACGATCCTCCCAATATGCCGCAGTTTACGATTCAAAATGCCGCAGCTTTTTCGCCGCCTGCAATTACAATACTCTCTCCAAAACAAGGGACAACAGTTACAGGCAACGGGAAAGTCGACATCGCGGTCAGCATTACGGATAAAAACCGTCCAATAGAAGATATAAGAATCCTTGTTAACGGAGTAAGAATCGGAAGCGAAGAGTTATCTGCGGTAACCGGAACAAGCGGTTTAACTCTGCAAGAAGGCGGACTTACAGTTCGCGGTAATCAGCGAACAGTGCAATTTTCTGTTCCAGTATCTCTCGTAGAAAGAGGTAATAATCGCATCGAGGTAATGGCATTTAATGGTATCTCGTGGGGGCATTCCGGATACATGGGTAGCGTAGATGTAACCTGGCAGCCGCCTATAGGTATGGAAGTACCGCTACCAAATCTTTGGGTACTTGCTGTCGGCGTTACAAAATATGACAACGCAGGAACAGAGCTGCTCCAGTATAACGGCGCAGATCATTTAAACTTAAACTACACCGGCAACGATGTAAGAGAACTAATAAAATCTTTTAAAGCCCAAGAAGGTAAAAGATACAGGACGGTCAACTATCGCATGTTAATAGAAGGCGAAATTGAACCTACTGCGGCTAATGTACATGAACAGATAAAATTCCTGCAGGGTGCGGATCAGCGAGATGTTGTATTGTTGTTTATGTCAGGGCATGGTTTAAGCGAAGGAGATACATTTTACTTTTTAACAAAAGATGCTGTTATTAACAATAATGTGATCGATCCTAACCATGCAATAACAGACGAAACATTAAAAGTAATATTAAACGCACCGGGTAGAAGATTAATTTTCATAGACGCTTGCCAATCCGGCGGCATGGATATAAACAGTTTTATGTATTCGCTGCGAAGAACAAATGCATTTATGCTGTCATCAAGCGAAGGTGATAAACCCTCTTATGAATTATGGCGATTGGGACTGCCTGGCGGTCCTCAGGGACATGGCGCGTTTGCCTACAGCATAATCAATGGTTTAAACGGATATGCACGACCAAGAGCCGATGCAAACATCAGTGTATTGCAATTAAGCGGGTATGTACTTAACAGGGTTAGGGAAGAAACAAAAACACAGCGGTACCAACAAAGACCTGTTCAATACTCATGGGGTTTCAGCGATTTTGAAATAGCGTGGTAATTATTAAACCGCAATTATTTTACCGAAATCACAAAGTTGTAAAGGCCTTCTGGGATATATATGTACGGGTGCTGAGTGTCCTGCGCAAACGAGGTAAGCTGCACTACCCTGTCGTAAACATATCTGCCAAGTGCAAATAAACTTATTTCGTTATTTATAACATTGTCGCCGCGGATTCCGTTTATAAGAGCGTCTGTAAAAATGCCGTAGCCGACACTTTCGCTGCCTTCCCAGGAAAGCTGGTTATCCTGGCTGGATGTAAAAATGGCGGTGCTTTGGTTTTTTAAACTTTTTAAAAGCCTGCTGGAATCTATGCCTCCGGAATAACAGGAATCTATAAATATTATTTTTCTTCCCGGCAGATTATGAAAACTGTTTAAATCTTCAAGAGAAATAGCGCCGGAAAAATCGGGCTCGCCATCCGGGGAAAAATAAACATCCTGCGGCAAATAATAATACTGCCTGTTTTTGTCGTCCATGCCATGGCCGGACAAATACAAAACTAAAACATCATCGGGCGAAACGTCTGCAAAAAACTCTTCTATATTTTTAAGGATATTTTCTTTTATAGGCAAAGTTGCTTCCGTGTCAGCGATAACTTTGGCATGAACATTGCGGTAACGGCTGCCTCTCTGGTTTTCCAGAACCGATTTTATTCCATTTGCGTTTCTTGCAGGAAATCGTAAATTGTTTTCCGGTTTTCCATATATGTAATTGTTTGTGCCAACTGCAAGAATCCATAAATCGATTGGAACTTCTTTTGCATCGGAATAATTATATATAAAAGTAAAATCCCTGCCTTCGGAAACGGCATAATTGTTTTTTGCTACTACCTGAATGCGATTGGGACCTGGTTCCAGATTAACAATAAGCGAAAAATCAACTTCGTATAATTTGTCCCTTACAATAATGTTTGTTGCTTCTGCTGCGATGGAATCGCCATATGCATTATTTAATTCTTTTTCTCCTAAAAGCCTGCCGTTAATAATAATCTGTATTTTATCCAAATAATGGAAACGGTCTTTAATTAAAACATTAATTTCTTCTATACCGGAGTCACTTTGTGAAGGCGCACTAATTTGAACAGACGGAGGAACAAACGACATCCAGTCATTTGTTATGGAAACAAAAGCCGGATCTTCTGCACCGCTTAGACGCGCGCTTACAACATCTTCCTGAGAAAAAAATGAACTGAACTGATCCATTCCGTAAACATCATTATCAATACGAACATTAAGGAGATCGTCTCCGCGAAGACTGGAAATATAATATCCGTCGGTGGTAACTGTTATCCATTCATCATCGTTAAAAGTAATAAATGACGCTATTTTTTCACCTGTTACGGCATTCCACATAACAACAGTGTTGTCGAGTGCTCCGGAAACAATTTTTTTATCATCAGCGCTGAATGAAAGAGAAGTAATTTTAAACTGATGTCTTAATACAGGAGCTAATCTTCTTCCGTTTTTTGTGTTTAT
>WQXC01000012.1 GCA_009785045.1 Treponema sp.
AATGAAATTACTTTCCAGGTAAAAAATGAATCAGAAGAAATGTCTGAAGGAAGCAAAGAAGTTATTAATGAAAGTAAAAACCTGGAAAATGTAACTGCAAATATTACAAGCGGTATGAGCGAGATGGCTATAGGCGCAGACCAGATAAATACAGCGGTTATACGGGTAAGGGAAATAAGCGGGAAAAACAAGGAAAGTATAGAGGAATTGGTTAAGGCAGTTTCGCATTTTAAAGTTGCCTGATCTGACTGTTAAAACAGATAGAACAACATCCCTCTGCCATACCGCTTAAAAGTGGTCTGGTTAGAGGGTTTTTTTGCGCTATATTATAATGTTCAAAAAACCTTATTTGTAGTACAATTATTTAAGGAAAATTTTATGAAAACGATTTTTGTCGTAGATGACAGTGATACCAATCTCTCGATGGCGGAAACAGCGCTGGAAAACCAATACCGGGTTATGACAATGCCGTCTGCAGACAGAATGTTTACGCTTTTGGAAAAAGTTACCCCTGACTTGATCCTTTTGGATATTGAAATGCCGGGTGTAGACGGGTTTGAAACACTCAGAAGGTTAAAGTCCGAAAGCTTATGGTCGAATATTCCGGTAATGTTTTTAACCGGCCGTACAGATTCTGTTGTCGAAGTACATGGGTTCGAAATGGGCGCCGTCGATTTTGTTACTAAACCGTTTTCTACGCCTGTTCTTTTAAATCGTATTAAAACTCATCTTGATATCGACGAAATAATCCGCGAAAGAACATCGCAGATTAACAGGCTGCAAAACAGCATAGTATCGGTTCTGGCAAATATTGTAGAGAGCCGCGACAAGGGAACCGGCGGTCATATTGAACGCACATCGGCATATATAAAAATTTTAATTAACGAAATGAGAAAACGCAATGTTTATCTTGATGAAATATCAGGCTGGGATACAGATAAAATAATATCTTCGGCGCGTATGCACGATTTGGGGAAAATCTCCATAACCGATATTATCGTAAACAAACCCGGTAAACTGACTGATGACGAATACGAAGTAATGAAAACTCATGCGCAGGAAGGGGAGCGGATAATCGACAAAATTATCGCTCAAACCGGCGAAGGTGAATTCTTGCGGAATGCCAGGTTATTTGCAGGGAGTCATCATGAACGTTGGGACGGGAAAGGTTATCCTAACGGATTAAAAGGCGAAGAGATTCCTTTACAAGGACGAATAATGGCAATTGTAGATGTTTACGATGCTCTTGTTTCCGAGAGACCTTATAAAAAAGCATTTACAGACGAAGAAGCTGTTCAAATTATTATGGAAAATGCCGGAACGCATTATGATCCAAAAGTAGCGGATGTTTTTTTTAATGCAAGAGATCTTTTTAAAGCGGTAAGGGCGCAGATTTAATGATAACCAACAAGACAAAAGCTCTGGAGAAGCAGACGCGTTTGCTGGATACGGTTAATACCGCAGCCACTATTCTGCTGGCAGGTAATGATGATGTTTCTTTTGAAACCTCATTACTAAAGAGCTTTGAGCTTTTAGGACGTTGTCTTGATGTTGACCGCGTTCAAATTTGGCGCAATGAAATTATCGACGATGTTCGTCATTTTGTTTTAAGGCATGAATGGCTGAGTGAATCCGGCAAAAAATGCAGACAGATTCCGTATGGCCTGCATTTTCCATACAGCATGAAAAAAGGATGGGAAAAGTTATTTTTAAACGGAGAAATAATTAATTGTCCTTTATCCAAATTACCGGAAGAAGACCGCGATTTTTTGGGTTACTACGAAATGAAGTCAATCGTTATGATTCCAATGTTTCTGGAAGGTGATTTTTGGGGTTTTTTCAGCATTGATGATTGCTGCAGCGAGCGGACATTTTCGGATGAAGAAATAAGCATTTTAACATCCGCAGGTCTAATGATGAGTACTGCGGTTAATCGTAATTACCAGATTATGAAAATGCGCGAGACGGAAGAACGAACCCGAATCATGGTAGATGAAGCTCCTCTTTGCGCTTTTTTCTGGGATAAAAATTTTAATATTCTGGATTGTAATCAGGAAACTATAAAAATGTTCGGCTTAATCGATAAACTGGAATTTATCGAAAAATTTAAACAGCTTTCGCCTGAGTATCAGCCTGATGGAATATTGTCAACAGAAAAAGGCACCGCTCTTGTTGGTAAAGCGCTCAAGGAAGGTTATAGCCGCTTTGAATGGATGCATCAGAAATTAAACGGAGAACAAATTCCTACAGAAATTACCTGTGTCCGCGTTAAGCACAGAAACGAATTTACCATTATCGAATATATCAGGGATTTACGGGAACAGAAAGCAATGATGGCTGAAATGCGCAAGGCGGAAATAGCCGAAGAAAGCAGCAAGGCAAAAAGTGACTTTCTGGCAAAGATGAGTCACGAAATCCGCACTCCCATGATCGCTATTTTAGGCATTACAGAAATTCAGCTTCAGGATGATTCGCTTCCCAGAGTTACAAAAGATGCGCTGGAAAGAATTTATAATTCCGCCGATTTGCTGCTTGGTATAATTAATGACATACTGGATCTTTCCAAAATAGAAGCCGGTAAACTGGAATTAATACCCGCTCATTATGATATTGCAAGCCTGATTCATGATACTGTTCAGTTAAATATGATGCGCTACGAAAGTAAACCGATCGAATTTAAGCTGGATGTTAGTGAAAAGGTGCCTACATTGCTTATTGGAGATGAGCTTCGTTTAAAACAGATTTTAAATAATTTGCTGTCTAATGCGTTTAAGTACACACAGGAAGGAATGATAATTCTTTCTGTCTTTGTTGAATCAATAAATGCAGAAGCAGATCCGGATAAAGATGTTGTTCTGGTTTTCCGTGTCAGTGATACCGGGCAGGGAATGACGGCGGAACAGGTGCGTAAGCTGGGAAGCGAATATTCCCGTTTTAATATGGAAGCGAACCGTAAAACCGAAGGCACCGGTCTTGGCATGAATATTACGCGAAACCTTCTATTGCTTATGAAGGGAACTATCGATATAGAAAGCACTCCGGGCCTTGGGTCTATATTTACTGTAAAGCTTCCGCAAAAATGTTTTGATCCCGATCCTATTGGCAAAGAAATGGCTGATAATCTTATGCAGCTTAATCTTGCAAATGCATTAAAAATTAAAACTGTGCAGATTAAACGGGAATATATGCCTTACGGCCGCGTTTTGGTCGTTGACGATGTTGAAACAAATTTATATGTAGCCAAGGGGCTCCTGTCGCCTTACGGTCTTTCCATTGATACTGCAGCCAGCGGATTTGAAGCTATTGATAAAATCCGTGACGGACATGATTATGATATTATTTTTATGGATCATATGATGCCCAGAATGGACGGCATTGAAGCGACAAAAATAATCCGCAGTCTGGAATATGGAAAACCAATAGTTGCATTAACTGCCAATGCGCTTGCAGGACAGGCAGAAATGTTTATCCAGTTCGGGTTTGATGATTTTATCTCCAAGCCGATTGATATCCGCCAGTTGAATATCACGCTTAATAAACTGATACGCGACAAATATCCGCCGGAGGTAGTTGAAGCGGCACGGCGGCAAAAAGCCAATTTATTGGAAGGCGGCAATAATTTAGTTATTGATTCTCAGTTGGCGGAATTCTTTATCCGTGACGCGAAAAAAGCGGCTGCTATTATGGAGGCGATTTACATTAATAAATGCCGCAGAGCCGATGACTTATCCATGTTTATAATTAATGTGCATTCAATGAAAAGCGCTCTTGCCAATGTAGGCGAAAAAGATCTTTCTGTTAGGGCTTCAGACCTTGAACAGGCAGGACGTGATAAGGATATTAAATCTGTTCTGGCAGAGCTCCCTGCATTCCTTGAATCGCTATATACAATAATTTACAGATTTGAAGCAAAAGAACATAAAACAGAAAAAGAAAATACAGGCGATTTTGATTATGCAAAATTAATGGAAAAACTAACGGAGATTCGCGCTGCCTGTACAGAATATAATAAAAAAACTGCCAAGGAATTAATCGCAAGCCTAAAGGAAAAAGTTATGCCGAATTCGGTTAAGGAGCAGCTTGCGTCTTTATCCGGTTTTCTTTTGCACAGTGAATTCGAAGAAGCGGTAAAATTTATTGACGATTTTATTGACCAGTTTTAATATTGAAATGTTTTAATTATTTCTGCCGGTATTTACAAGCGCCAGGATGTACCTATCCATTAATAATCTTTCAAGAGCGGCAACGGGAGAACGCAGCAGGACATCATATTCGGCAGTAAGCGCAAGGCAGGCTTCAACGGATTCAGTGTTGTATCGCCTGGCGGCATTGGAATAGTCATCTCTTGCTTTAGGAGATGAAAGCCCTATTTTTTTTAACTCAAAATTGTTATTGACATCTCCTGTTTCCAGTAAATTTAAATAGTCGTTTAATTTCCTGAAGCACCACGCAAGGCCGGCAAGAATACCCTGTGCGCTTTCTTTTGCAGCCAGCATTACCATCATGGATTCCAGCGCTTTGGAAAGATCTCCGGATGCAATCCGTGAAAAAAGCGTAAAAGCAGATTCTTCCCTGTTATGGGAAAGCCATTTTTCTATATCTTCTTTGCAGATTTTTTTAGTTTCGTTCCGGGGTAAAAAATATATTAAGCGGGAACATTCTCTTTTTAATGCTTCAGTATTATTTTCTACCATTTCAAGGATTACAGCAATGCAGTCATTATCGATATAAAAACCTTCTCTGTTAAAAAACTGCCTTATCCATTCATTTTTTTCCCTTTCAAACATTTCGTAAAAAACCTGACGGTTGGCTTTTGAAACACCGCCATCCTGGGTAAATAAATCCTCAAGACCAGAAGCCAGTTTAATTTCGTCTGAAAGAAGGATAATGATAGTATCAGGTTCCAGATTTCTTATACAGGAAGCTAGTATTTCTGTCTCATCCTTTTTTTTAATATGTTCTGCATTTTTTATAATTATTATCCGCGTTTCTGCAAACAGATTATGATTTTGAATCGAATCGGCAATAGCGCCTACGGGAGTTTCGCCTGAGTAAAAAATTGATGTTTCGGCGCCCGGATACTTTATCCTTATGTTGTCAACAGCTTCCTGTTTTTTGCCCAGCTCCGGACCCAGAAAGGCATATGCTTTTATAGAAGCGCCGGTCATTTAAATAGTTACGTATTATTGTAAACAGCCGCCCAATAACCTTTACATCCTGGCTGTAAATTGGTTTGTAAGCCGGATTTTCTGACTGCAGTTTTATTCTGGTGCTTTCTTTGTAGAAACGCTTAAGTGTTACGGCATCGTCTATTACCGCTACTGCTATTTCGCCGTTTTTAACAATGTTTTGTTTTTCGATAACTGCAGTATCGCCTTCCAGTATGCCGACTCCAGACATTGAATCGCCTTTTACTTTAAGCGCAAAATATTTTTTGCTTCTTTTTAGCATAGAACGGTGCAATAGAATGTTTCCGTCGAAGTTTTCTTCTGCCATAATCGGCAGACCTGCAGCAACGCTTCCAAGAAGCGGTATTTCCATTAAGTCTGCATCTTCCGGCCTTAAGTGGGTAAGTCCCATTGTTCTTGGCCGTTTGTCAGCCTGTTTTAAATGTCCTTTTTTTCGCAGGGCAGTAATATGATCATGCGCGCCTTTAACAGAAATAGAGAAATGATCTGCAATTTCCCTTATTGTTGGCGGATACGAATGTTTTTTAATGTAGTTTGCGACAAAATTCAAAACCTGCTTTTGGCGATCTGTCATTTCTTTCATAAATCATCCTTACTATTTGTTGTTATGCTGTATTTCCTAAGTTTAGCATGAAGGTTACTTGGATAAATCCCGATAGCCTCCGCTGTCCTGGATATTATACCATTGTTTTTTAAAAGTTGGAACTCCAAATAACATTTTTCAAAACAATCTCTGGCTTCGTTAAAACCCTGCTCAAAAATACCATCGGGCAGGTTTGCCTGTAAACCCTGTTTTTTTCCGTGATTCTGTTCATTATTTGCCGTTTTTTTAGTCTTTTTGTTTAGTAATTTATTCAGCTCATCTCCGTTTATTGTTTCTCCCTGGTGCATTACAGCAATTCTTTCCGCTAAATTTTTTAGTTCCCGTACATTTCCCGGCCAGTTGTGGGCATAAAGCGCGTCCAGAGCATCGGATTCCAGGGTTATTTCTTTTTCCATAACATTTAAAAAATGACAAAGTAAATGAGGAATATCTTCTGGTCTGTCGCGCAGGGAAGGGGCATGTACCGGAATTACATTTAATCTGAAGAAAAGATCCTGCCTGAATCGTCCTTCCTTGCATGCTTTTTCCAAATCCTGATTTGTCGCCGCAATGATACGTACATCGGTTTCTATAGTTTTTTCGCCGCCTACGCGTTCTATTTTCTGTTCCTGAATAACGCGCAGTACTTTGGCTTGCGCAGAAAGGCTCATGTCGCCGATTTCATCAAGGAACAGTGTGCCTCCGTGCGCCAGTTCAAACCGTCCTTTGCGCGTGGAAAATGCGTCTGTAAACGCGCCTTTTTCGTGACCGAATAATTCGCTTTCTATTAATGTTTCCGGTATAGCCGCGCAGTTTACATCAATAAAGGGTTTATCTGCTCTTGCTGAACAAAGATGAATAGCCCTGGCAATTACTTCCTTTCCGGAACCGTTTTCTCCGGTTATTAAAATTCGCGCATCGCTGGCTGCAGCCTGCTTTACGGTTTCCCGTATATTTCTAACAGAAGCGCTTGTGCCGATAATATCCTCGCTGGAAAAATTGCTTATCCTTTTTAGGTTTTTATTTTCTTCGCGGAGTTTTTTTATGGCAAGCGCATTTCTGCAGACTGTAAGTACTTTTTCCAGCGACAGCGGCTTTTCCAGAAAATCAAAAGCGCCAAGTTTTACTGCGCGCACTGCCATGTCAATATTGGCATGGCCGGAAATCATTACTATTTCTACCTGCGAATCTTTGCGAATTTTTTCCAGCGCTTCTATGCCGCCTAGTTTTGGCAGCAGTACATCAAGAAAAACTAAATCTACTGTATTGGATTTTAATACCTCGATGCCTGCAAGCGCATCTTCGGCGGTTATAACCTTATATTTTTCATCTTCCAGAATCAGCGCAAGAGTTTGCCTGATGCCGGGTTCATCATCAATGATAAGTATCGTTGGCAATGTGATTTTTCCTCGCAAATTTAGCGGTCAGGCAAGCGGCATATCGATATAAAAAGTTGTTCCTATACCGATTGCCGAATCAAACCATATTACACCGCCGTGATCGGTGACAATTCGTTCAACAATTGGAAGTCCCAATCCTGTTCCCGATTCTTTAGTTGTAAAATACGGAGTAAACAGAAGCTGATTTTCCGCAGTATTAATGCCTTTGCCCGTATCTTTTATGCTTATTCTACAATAACATACTTCGCGCTTTTTTACAATATCGGAACGAATCTCTATTGTTCCTTCGCCGTCCATGGAATCTATTGCGTTAATTACCAGGTTTGCAAGAATCTGCGAAAGACGATGTTTGTCAATTTTTACCTGTATGTCCGTTTGTACATGATCAATATCGTATTTTACTTTTGGATGAGAACTTGAATAAACGTTAATCGTTTCTTCCACAGGTTCACGAATGCTTGTGGTTGAATTTGACGGCTCCATTGGTTTTGATAATGTTCTGAATTCATTTAACAGCGTTGATAATCCTTCTGTCTCCTGTATTATCGCCAGCATGGAACTTTCTATTATTTCGCCGATTTGTTCCGGGTTATTCTGCCATCTGCGCAGTACGCGTTCTGCTGAAAGTTTTATTGGAGTAAGCGGATTTTTTATCTCATGAGCAAGCTGCTGCGCCATGTTCTGCCACACAGAAATTTTTTCGCTTTTTACAAGCGCGGCGCGTGATTTTTCCAGATCCTGTATCATGGAGTTAAAAGATTTTATAAGAATGCCAAGTTCATCGTTGCGGCGTGAAAGTATCTGAAAAGAAAAATCACCTTCTGCAACCCGCTGAGTTGCTTCGGTTAATTCTACAATTGGACGGGTAATGCGCCGCGTAAACGAGATAGCAATAATTGCAGTCATTAAAAGAGTTGGCAGAAAAAACACAGCATAGTAATAAATTAAAAGCGGTCGCATGTTTTTTCTTAATTCGTTAACAGTTTCAAAACGTTCCGCCTGATTATCCAGGACGGACTTTCCGCGGTCAAAATCCGCGCCAAGATTGTAACTGATTATCCGCACTGTATTCTGCGAAATTCTTTGCAAAAAACGTATGGTTCCGTTATCTCTTGGTAAAACTCTTGTAATAAAACCGCTTTCTGCCGAAGGAGGAGAGGGCAGCCTGAAGTCTTCGTCGCCTGTAAAGGAAGTTTCTGTCCAGGAGTTGTCGGAAAAACGGAAAACCTGAACAGACGAAATATCGCTATGATGTGATGTGCCGGAAAAATCACTCTGACGCAGGATGTTTTCGAAGCGTTCCAAATGAAGCGAGTAAGTATCGGCAACAAAACTGTTTGCCGCTCTTGTTGATGTGCTGGAATCTATACTGTGCCAGAACTTTACAGTCTCGTTTAAGGCAGTGCTTGTCATCAATGTTATCGGCGTTACCGAAAAAACTACTATAACAATAAAGTAAGCCAGAAGCCTGACGTTAAATTTGCTTCCCGGGCGATGATATAAAAAATCCATTAAAAGATTAAAAACAGAAACTCCAAGAACGATTATCAGTACGACAGGGATTGTAAAAAACACAATTAAATGCAGATTGTCCGGCACATCGCCGCGCTGAAGAGTATCAATAAAAAAACTTCTGGAAAAAAGAAATGTAAGAACGCAAAGCAGCGAATAAATCAGAATTAATATTCGTACATTAATTATCGAATATTCAGAACGAGTTTTTATGTTTCGCACTCAGGTTACTCTTCCTCAAATTTTGATTCGAAGAGTTTTATAATCGCATCTACCGCGGCTGCTTCGTCTTCTCCCTCGGCGATTATTTTTAATTCTGTTCCGTAAGCTGCGCCCAAAGTAATAATACCCATTATTGATTTGGCGTTAATGCGATCTGAGCCTTTCTGAATATAAATGTTCGAAGAAAAATTCTTTGTTGTCTGAACAAGCAGCGCCGAAGGTCTGGCATGAATACCGGCTCTGTTAATAACTGTAGTCGATTTCTCAGTCATTTTTGTTCCTTATATAATATCATCATGGCCAAAGAAAACAGAGCGGGTCGCATCACTTTCAATCCATTTTAATATGTTTTTGTTAAATTCTCTGGCAGCATGATACCCCATCGATTTAAGCCGTTCATTCATTGCGGCTGTCTCTATAATAATGGGGATATTTCGTCCCGGTTTTACCGGAACTGTTAGCTTGGGAATATTTACTCCCAACAGCTCGATTGTATGATCCTCCGCGCCAAGCCTGTCGTAATTTTTATCGGAGTCCCATTCTTCAAGTTCAACTACAAGCTGAACTTCCTTGCGATCTCTTATCGCGCGTACTCCAAACAAATGCGTAATATTGATTATTCCCGGTCCGCGGATTTCCATGTGATGTCCGATAATTTTGTTTGCGCCGGCGCCCATCAATGTATTTCCGTAGATACAATTTATTTCTACAACATCGTCTGCGACAAGCCGGTGTCCGCGGTGAATTAATTCCAGGGCAGTTTCGCTTTTCCCGACGCCGGAATCACCCTGAATTAAAATTCCAAGGCCGTAAACTTCCACAAGGACGCCGTGAATAATCTGCCGCGGGGAAAAAATTCTGGAAAGGATACGCATTATTCTTGCAGAAAAATCCGCCGATCCCAAATCGGTTTGCAGTATGGGGCATTGCGCTTTTTCGGCAATTTCGAAAAAATCCTTGTGCGGGCAGGAACTGTGGGTAAAAATGCAGCAGGGCATTGCATAACCAAACATTTCCCTGATGGTTTCGGTTTTTCCTTCGTTTTCAAGCTGCCGCAAAAATGCGACTTCGCCCCGTCCAAAAAGCTGAATTCTCTGGTACGCAAAATCCTCAAAAAAGCCCATTATGGCGCCCATGGGCCTGTTCAGGTCGGGAATATCGATCGATCTGCCAAGCCCTTTCCTGCCGCCGATACAGCGCAAGTTTAAGGAGTTGTGCTCCTTGAGATCCAGGTCGATTAGGTCGAGTACGGTAAAAACCCTGTCCGCCATTCTTTAAGTTTAATGGATATTTTCGTACTGTTCAATCATTCGCAAAGGACAACGCAAAAATCATTCACGTTTGTTCCGGTTGGACCTGTTTTGACCAGCGCGTTGACCGCGGCAAGAGCGTTGTAGGAATCGTTGTTGTCCAGAAAAGCCTGTAAATTTATTCCCTTTTCTTTAAGCCTGCGCGCTGTTGTGCCGTCGACTATTCCTCCTGCCGCGTCGGTGGGGCCGTCTGTGCCGTCGGAACCAACAGAGAAAATAACAAGGTTGTCTATTCCGGTGATGCCTTCTGCTGCAGCAAGCGTTAGTTCCTGACTGCGGCCGCCTTTGCCGGTGCCTTTAACTGTGACCACCGGCTCTCCGCCGAAAATAATCGCGCAGGGACGCTTTATTTTATTGTTGGTTACTATCGAAGCAATTGAGCGTCCGGCTTCGCGTGCTTCACATTTTACTTTTGTGCTAAGCACATGCGGTTTATAGCCAAGGCTTGCGGCTATTTCTGCGGCGCTATTGCAAAGCGTACTTACGCTGCCTGTAATTACTGTTTCTACATTATCCAAAAATTTAGGAGTTTCTTTTTTTAAATATTCCATTATGGTATCGCTAACATTAAGTTTATATTTTTCTACAATTGCAATTGCTTCATCCGCTGTGGACAAATCAGGCGCCGCAGGACCGGACGCGATTGAATCAAGCCTGTCTCCCAGAACATCAGATAACACCACTGTAAACACTTTGGCAGGAGCGCAGATCTGTGCAAACCTGCCTGCCTTAACACCGGACAGTCGTTTACGGATCATGTTAATTTCTACGATGTCTGCGCCGCATGCCAGAAGCCTGGAATTGATGTCTACAATATCGGCGAGAGTCAGGCCGGGCAGGGGAGATTCGAATAATGCAGAACCGCCGCCGGAAACCAGAAATAAAAGTTCGTCCTGCGCGTCAAGATTTTGCGCCATTTCGATTATTTTATTTGTGCCAAAAATTGTGTTTTCGTCTGACAGCGGGTGTCCTGCTTCGATAATTTCCAAACCGGGGATTTCGCCGGATGAATATCCGTATTTAGTGATGATAATACCGCGTTTTATCCTGTCTCCCAGCGCTTCCTTTGCGCTGGAAGCCATTGTCCATGCCGCCTTGCCAATTGCCGCAAGGTAAATGTTTCCGGAAAAATTTTTGTCTTTTAACGCATTAAACACTGCCTGTCCTGGCATATTTGCCTGGATTGTTCTTTCGATTATGATTTTGGCGTCACAGTAAAGCTTTTCCATGATATAATATAATAAGGAGTAATTATGAATAAAGCAATTGTTAAGCCGCTTATTGTTTTTGCGGCATGTGTAATAATCACATTTGTTTGCGCAGGAATCGCTGCGCACGTACGGAACGATTTTGGCAATGTGGAAGTAACAACCAGTTACCTTATTCCAATCCCCAGCGATGCTGCAAACGGGCTTCCTGTAAAAATCGCGTACAGGCTTTATAAACCAAAGACTGCGGACTCCGCGAATCCAGCGGCTGCTGTTTTGGCAATGCATGGTTATCAAAGCGACAAGGATACCAATGCTGCTTTTTGTATCGAGCTTGCCCGCCGCGGTATCGTTGTTTTGTCGATAGACAGTTACGGCCACGGCGATTCCAGTCCCGGAATGCGCGGACGCGGCTGGGCGCATTACAATATCAAAAACCTGGATAAAACTATTTCTGGTCCAAAACGTTTTATGGTAATGATGACATTCAGTATTCTGGATTTTTTCCGCCCGCAGATTTCTGATGGTCTGGCTGATAGTTCAATGGGCGGCAGAAGCGCATGGCAGCATTTGGCTTCGTTTCCTTTTGTAGATTCAGATAGAATGGCGCTTACAGGTCATTCCATGGGAACATGGTCATCATGGTCTGTGGCATCGGACTTCCCTGAGCACCGCGCCATTGTACTGCAGTGCGGAGAAGTTTTTCCTTTAAATCTATATGTTTCAGAAAATATAAAATTTAACAATGTGCTTTTATTGCAGGCGCTAATCGAAGAATTCGAAAACATGAGGGACTACAATCAAACAATCCTTGGCCTGGAAAAAACACCGCTGCGTTACCGTGATTTTATGGGACAGGATGCCCCTGTTGAATGGAACAGAACTTACGGTTCGTTTGAAGACGGCAGCGCGCGCCGTATGGAACTTTTAAAAACAAACCACCGTCTTGTTACGTATCACAGTGATGGTCTTACCGCCGCAATGAACTGGCTTACAACTGCGCTGGAAGTAAAAACAAACATAACAGATACAAATCATGTCCAGTGGTTAAAAGAATTTTTCGGCTTTTTGGCAATGATTGCAGCAATGGTTTCCATGCTTCCGCTGTTTTTAATTTTAACAAAGTTTAAATTTTTTGAATCTTTGGCGCTTCCGTTAAACAGCAATCCAAAAATGCTTTCGCCGAAGAGCCGCACAAGCACATTTTTAATTGCAATTTTAATAAGCGGTGTAACATTTCCGTTTATGACTCAGCTAGGTCACGGTCTTCTTCCGTTACCCGAAAATGTTTTCCGCATGACAATCGGAAACGGTTTTATTACATGGCTTGGATTCCTTATGCTGGTTGCGCTTTTTACGCTTCGTTACTGGTACAAAAAAGGCGGCGGAAACAAAGACGGCTGGACATTAGCAGACCTTGGAATGCAGGGCTATCCTGAAAAAGATATAAATGTTGTACGTCCTGCAAATGGATGGAAAAAAGTTATCGTGCGCTCAGTTATCGCAGCATTTATTTTAACCGGTTTCATGTACATTCTTACATGTATCAGCGTTGCAGTTTTCCAGCTCGACTTCCGTTTTATATGGCCGTTTTTCAGGCCGTTTAATCTGGTACGTTTTGGTCAGTTCCTTGTTTATCTGCCTGTTTATACAGCGTTCTTTACTATCAATGCAGGAGTTAAACTTTATGGTCAGCTTCGTCTTCCGGAGTATAAGTGTAAAGGAAAGGATTCGCAGGCATTTTGTTCCCAGGCGCTTACCCAGCTTAAATGGTGGGGTTACAGCATTCTTGTTATGCTTGGCGGTTTGTTTATCATCGCGTTAATTCAATATGTTCCGTTCTTTATGGGATTTGGTCCCGGAGCAGACATGCTCTTTTCATCGCTGTTCGGCGGGCCTTTCATGTCAATATTGATACTTCTTGTTCCTCAGTTTGCGGTTTTTTTCTTCTTTTCTACCTGGCTTTACCGTAAGAGCGGAACAGTTTACACAGGCTCGTTTGTGCTTGCTATCCTTGCCACATGGGTTGTGACAGGCGGCTCGGCAGTGTTTTAGAAATGCAGACCTCGACAAAACTCCAAATTTTGGGTATTGTACAGATATATTACAAATTTTGGAGTTAATATGCGTGTTTACAATTTTTCACCTGGACCCTCGGTTTTACCTTTACCGGTTTTAGAAAGAGCAGCCGCAGAAATGCTGGATGCAAACGGCACCGGTCAGTCGGTTATGGAAATGAGCCATCGTTCCAAGGACTATAAACCCATTATCGATAAGACAGAAGCTCTGCTCAGGGAATTAATGGGTATTCCTGCGAACTACAAGGTATTATTTTTACAGGGAGGCGCTTCGCTCCAGTTTTCTATGGTTCCTCTCAACCTTGCAGCAGGTGATGCTCCTGGCATTGGTAAAAAAGCTACATATATTGATACAGGCATTTGGTCTGATAAGGCAATTAAGGAAGGCGCAAAATACGCCGCTGTTGATGTTAAAGCCAGTTCCAAAGACAAAGCTTACACATATATTCCGGACGCTCCTGCGCCAGCGAAAGATGATGCCTATTATCACATCACCCTTAACAACACAATTGTTGGTACCAGATGGGACAAGCTTCCGGACACAGGTTCTGTGCCGCTGATTTCTGATATTTCAAGCTGCATACTTTCTGAACCTATCGATGTAAGCAAGTTTGGCATTCTCTACGCCGGCGCTCAGAAAAACCTGGGACCTGCGGGGACAACTGTTGTAATTATCCGCGAAGATTTAATCGGCCATGCTCCCGCTTGGGCGCCTGTCATGCTTAAATATGATACTCATGTTACAGAGAGCTCCATGTATAACACTCCGCCGTGTTACGGCATTTACATGATCGGCCTTGTGTTAGATTGGATAAAAGGTTTGGGCGGCATCAGTGCGATTACCAAAATGAATCAGGAAAAAGCTGCATTGTTCTATGATTATCTTGATGCTTCAAAACTGTTCTATTCGCCTGTGGAAAAACAATTCCGCAGTTTAATGAATATTCCGTTTGTTACAATGGCGGACGATGATGCAAAGAAAACTGAACAGGAAACCCGGTTTGTAAAAGAAGCTGCCGCAGTTGGGCTTATAAACCTTGCAGGTCACCGTCTTGTCGGCGGCATGAGGGCAAGTATCTACAACGCAATGCCGATTGACGGCGTAAAAGCGCTTATAGATTTTATGAAGAAATTCGAAAGTTAATTTAAATAAAAAGGGGTTAGACATGTTTCGTATTCAGACATTAAATAAAATTTCTCCCATTGGATTGGATCTTTTTCCCAGGGACAAGTATGAAATTGCAAGCGATATTCCGAATCCGGATGCAATTCTGGTTCGCAGCGCAGACATGAACGATATGCAGATACCTTCATCTGTACTGGCAATCGCCAGAGCAGGCGCCGGGTATAACAATATCCCGGTTAAGCGCTGCAGCGAGAGCGGGGTAGTGGTTTTTAATACTCCGGGAGCAAACGCCAATGCTGTTAAGGAACTCGCCATTGCAGCGATGCTTCTTTCTTCGCGCAATATTCTGGGCGGTATTAACTGGACATCGACAGTTGCAGATAAAGCCGATGTTGCGGATCTTGTAGAAAAAGAAAAATCAAAATTTACAGGGCCGGAAATAAAAGGGAAAACTCTTGGCGTTATCGGCCTTGGCGCTATCGGTGTAATGGTCGCTAACGATGCAATGGCGTTAGGAATGAAGGTTATCGGTTTTGATCCGTACATCTCTGTGGATGCCGCATGGCACCTTTCCAGCGATGTAACCCGCGCTGACAGTCTTGAAAGCCTGCTTGTTAAATCAGATTATGTTACGCTGCACATTCCGCAAAGCGAAGCAACCAAGGGTCTTCTGGATGCCGAGAAATTTAAAATCATTAAAAAGGATGCCCGTATTATTAATCTTTCGCGCAATGCGCTTGTTAAAGACAAGGATGTAGTTGAAGCACTGGAATCCGGTAAAATTAGCTGCTATGTAACTGACTTTCCGTCACAGGAGCTTCTGGCCTGTAAAAAAGTTATCGGTATTCCTCATCTTGGCGCATCAACGCCGGAAGCCGAAGATAACTGCGCGATAATGGCGGTTCAGCAGATAATGGATTATCTTGAAAACGGAGAAATCCGCAATTCTGTAAATTTCCCCAAATGCAAACTGGAACAGCGGTATCCGCACAGGCTGCTTGTTGTGAATAGAAATATTCCCAATATGGTAGGACAGATTACTACCAATCTTGCAAATGCGAATGTTAATATTCAGGATTTAATTAATCACCATCGTGACGATTATGGTTTTAACATTATCGATACCGAACAGAAAATACCTGAAGCCGTATTGGAACAGATTCGCAAGGTAGATGGAATAATCAGGGTTCGTGGAGTCGAAAGGTAATCTTTTTTGGAATTAAGTTTTCGTACAATAGAAATGAAATTTATAATACCCCTGTTTACAGGGGTATTATGTTCATTAATCGTTTGTTTGTTTATAGGTCTCTCTTTTGGCCACTTTAAAAACACAACGCCTGCCATAACAATTAATTACGAAGAAGAAGATATTTCTTTATTGTTTGCGCCGACAGAAGTTATACCTGATGCTGTTCTGGAATATTTTCGTAATCCCGAATACAGGGATTGGGTAATAGATTTTTTTGCAGGCTTATGTTCAAGTCAGGAAATTGCATACGCTATTCTGGATAGTTCCGATGAATTTAATGTCCCGCCTGCTTTGTCTTTTGCATTATGCTGGGAAGAAAGCAGATTTAATCCCAATGCGATAAACCGGCAGAACCGGAACGGAAGCATAGATCGCGGTTTGTTTCAGTTAAACAGCCAGTCTTTTCCTCATCTTGATGTATCTGTTTTTTATAGTATAAATTCCAATGCGCGTTACGGCGTTGGTTATCTGAATCAATGTTTAAGCTGGGGCGGCAGTGAAATTTCTGCTCTTGCAATGTACAACGCCGGAGCCGGAAGAGTTAGGTCTACCGGCGCGCCGGAAATTACTCTTAATTATATCAGCCGTATTTTAGAAAACCGCAGAAAGATAGAAAGCAGGTTCCACTCAAGATTAATTAAAGAAGAGGAAATGCGTCTTAACGAAAGATCCATGAACGCTGCAGCCGGCGGTTTATTCGGCCGCGCGTTTTAATAACTGTTAGTTTGCTGTCCAGACTGTTATAGCTTTACAGTTTTTTAACCGGCGCTGCGCATGTTTTAACGCGGCAGAGTAGTGGTCTTTTAAAGTTTCTTCATCAAGCTGTTTATTTTTTGTCCATGCAGGCGCGGTATTAATAAAATTGATGGATACCTGTATTCCGTCTTTCTCTGCTGCAAGAAGCTGTTTTCTTATATCTGCAAGATAAGCTTCGTTGTATATTCCGGAGCCTTCGCTTTCTGTAGATTCCCATGTAAGATTCAGATTCATCATTCTGTGAGAATTTCCAGGACTTCCTCGGGACTTTTTGCAACAAGAATTTCTTCGCGCTTGTCGGCGCTTTTAAACAGAAGACTTACTTCTGCAAGGAACTGCAGATGAGGTCCGGTTTTTTCTACCGGAGAAAGAGTCATAATAAAAATCCTGCATGGCTGTTTATCCAGAGAATCAAAATCCACCGGTTTTTCGGAAATACCGATACATGCAACCAGGTCATCGGCAGCCGCGCATTTCCCATGAGGAATCGCGATTCCGTGTTTCATACCCGTGGACATTTTTTCTTCTCTGTCCATTACGGCTGCTAAAGCAGCGTCTCTGTCCAATATCTTTCCAGACCTTACAAGAATATCAAGCAATTCGTTGATTATTTCTTTTTTGGTGGAACCCTTCAGATTTAAATCGATAGTATCTGTCGTGATCACTGTTTTGAGATTCATTCTATGATTATACCCCTAAAAATTCGAATAGTCAATCAAAAATCCCTGTTCTAGAAGGATGCCGATTTGACACTTTATGATAATATGTCAAACTAGGTTTTTTTAAGTACAAAACAGAACAAAAAAAGGCAGTTAACGGCATAGCTGCCAGAATGCCGCCTTTAATCTATATTATTTTCGGAGCTGGTACATCTTTAAGCGAATATTCCGCCATAACAGTATCGTAATCCTTTACGATACTGCTGTCTATAAAACCTTTTTGGGACATACTATTTAAAACCTGCATTGTATCTGTATGGCTTCGCGCAGGGTGATATGGGCGTTCCTCGCAAACAGCTTGATAAATGTCCGTACAGGCAAGAAGGCGTGATATAAAATCCAGTTCTTCCGCTTTTTTTCCAAAGCAATATCCTGTACCATCCAGTTTTTCATGATGACTTGAAGCCCAACGGCAAATATCTTCAAAACCTGTTATTACACTTAAAAGATCATATGTTCCCCTAACATGATCTTTTATTATGTTAAATTCATTTTCATCCAGTTTTCCTGGTTTCTCCAATATTTCTGTAGGAGTATAAAGTTTTCCAAGGTCATGTATTGCCGCAGCTAAATATGTTTTTGCCTGCATAGTAGGATCAAAATTATAATAGCTGCTCATAAGCCAGGCTTTATTTGCAATTTGAACAGAGTGCTTTCTGGTAAAAACTGAAGCATAATCGATAATTTTTGCAGTTAAATCAGCAAGGCAAAAAAGCACTTCATCCTGTGCTTCTACTTCCCATACTGGCAGTAACTGTGATGCAGTTTTATTTATATTTTCGTCATTAATTGATTGTATTGTATCATAATTCAATATGGAAAGCATTGTATCTGCTGCTGTCTTTGTATAACGTTTGCCTTTCTGTACTTCTATTTCTTTTTGCAGTAATGGTATATTTTCAACCGGAAAACGCTGTAAATGCTGACTAACATCTATAAAATCTGCTATTGCAATTAACTGTGCGCCGACAGGAATTTCATCTTCTCTTTTTCCAAAAAGACCGCTGCCGTCCGCTCGTTCATGGTGATACAAAACAAAACCATTTATATCGGTTTTAAAAGGAAGCCTCTCAATGTTACGCTGACCATATTCGCAATGAAGCTTAAAACAATTCCCCTGCGCATCATTTTTTACAAGTTCTGATTGAATATATTCAGTAAGCGCATTGTCGTGAAAAAGAGCGCAGGTAATTAGCGCTTTTATTTCATCATTATCCAAACCTAATTTTTTGCCCATTAATGAACATAGAACAGCTATGCGCTTTCCGTGATTGTTACTTGCTCCCAATAGCCTGCTTTCTACAATATCAAATGCAGTACCGATAGATTGTATTAATTCGTCCATGCGTATTTTCATGATATTATCCTTTTACCGTTTCATACGGCCAATTTATTATATACATTTTTCCCTCATTAATATCACAATGTAATTCTATACCAATAAATATATAAAATAAAGCGGTTATACTAATACTTTTTATATTTTTAGTTTTTATTAGTTTTATTAAAATTTTACATATAATTAACAACTCTTTAACAATCATTTTTTAACTTAAGATCAAGTTTTAAGAAAAACAAATTTTGATTTAAGGAGTTTATGTATGAAAAAAAGGTTTCTATTTACAATCAGCGCTATTGTACTGTTTTTCACAGTAATATCATGCGCACCAAAGACTGCTGTTGTTGACGGTATAACTGTAGCAGGCGGAAAAGGACAGGCAAAGTATGTATTTGTATTTGTCGGAGACGGTATGTCAAATGCGCATTTTGCAGCCGCGGAATACTATTTGGCGACAAAAGACAATCATAAGAATTACGGCCTTACACGTCTTAATTTTACACAATTTCCGGTAGTTGGACTTGCAAACACACATGATTACGGCTCGTTAATCACAGACTCTGCTTCTGCAGGCACTGCATTTGCATCAGGTAAAAAAACATTATCCAGTATGATCAATGTTGATCCAAGAGACGGCAGAACACCGTATAAAACAATTGCTGAGTACGCAAAAGATGCGGGAATGAAAATCGGCATGGTATCTTCTGTTACTCTAACTCACGCTACCCCAGCTGCATATTATGGAAAAATTAATCACAGAGGTAACACAGAAGGAAATGCAAATGAACCTATAGGTTTAGCGCAACAGCTTTATGAAAGCGGTTTTGATTATTTCGGCGGCGGATGGCTCGTACCAAACAGCGACAATAATGATAAACATCTTGAAGAAGCCAAAAAATTAGGTTACACAGTTGCACGAACACCTGCACAATTTAACGCATTAAATAAAAATAGCGGAAAAGTTATTGCCCTTGCAGAAAGAGTTCAGGATTCCGGCGCAATGCATTATGAAATTGATCGCAAACCTACAGACCTTTCGCTTGTAGATTTTACAAGAAAGGGAATTGAATTACTGGAAAATCCAAAAGGATTTTTCTTTATGGTAGAAGGCGGAAAAATTGACTGGGCAGGACATGC